>NZ_SOFB01000025.1:0-85687 GCF_004402815.1 Cryobacterium sp. Hz7 | reverse complement strand
CCCCGGCTCGGCTCGGCTCGGTTCAGCGGGCCAGCATATCCGGCAGCAGCGGCGAGAAGATCACGACGAAAGCCAGCACATTCAGGGCCACCGTGCCCCAGAACGCCTGCCGAAAACCGGCCTTCTTGGTTTTGTGCCGCAGCACCTGCTGCGCCACGATCGCGCCCGGCCAGCCGCCGGCGAATCCGAGCAGCAGCAGGGTGTTCTCCGGCACCCGCCAGCGCGCAGCGACCGCTGCGGTCTTGTCCATGGCGTAGGCGACGAAGCAGGCGAGGCTGACGGCCAGGTAGAACGCGGCCACCCAGATCGAGACCGGTCGGTAGGCGTCGACGACGAGGTAGATCGACGTGAAGGCGACGATGGCGAGGTAGGCGACGGCTCCCGAACCGGTGCGGGCGGGCATCCGTCGCCGCGTGCCGGTCTGCCTCGTGCGTGGGGACTGCCGCCTGGGCTTGGTCTGTCTCATCTGTGTCTCCTCGCGGCAGCAGCTCAGTCGAGGAAGTCGCGAACGACGGTGTCGAGGGCCGCGACCGTCAACGCGATCGAGCCGATGTCGATGCGCTCGTCGTTGCCGTGGAACAGCTGCCGGAAGGTGCCGTAGTCCCAGTGCCGGCCGAGCAGCGCGAAACCGTAGGCAGGGACGCCGCGGCGGCGGTAGAACCGCGCATCGGAGCCGCCGACGCTGAGCACCGGGAGCAGGTCGGCGTCGGGGTAGGCCCGGCGCACGGCCTTGCCGAGCGAGTGGAACAGCGGCGTGTCGACCGCGGACCGGGTGGCCGCGGCGAATTCGTCGCCCTCGATCGTGACCTCGTCGGCCAGGTCGCCGAGCGCCTCCCGCAGGTAGGCGTCGACGTCGGCGGCTGACAGGTCGGGCAGCACCCGGATATCGAGGGTGATCGTGGCGAGCGCGGGGATGACGTTGTCCTTCACCCCGGCCCGCACGATGTTGGGCGAGATGGTGGTGTGGGTGGATGCGTGCGCGAACCCGGCCAGGCTGCCGAGCTCGTTCAGGGCGCCGTCGATCCGGTGCGGGTCGAGCAGGCGCGCGGCAAG
This sequence comes from Cryobacterium sp. Hz7, assembly GCF_004402815.1. Taxonomy (NCBI): domain Bacteria; kingdom Bacillati; phylum Actinomycetota; class Actinomycetes; order Micrococcales; family Microbacteriaceae; genus Cryobacterium; species Cryobacterium sp. Hz7. Next base: position 84,634 of record NZ_SOFB01000025.1, on the reverse strand, counting down.
GTCGGGTTCCAGGTCGAGGGCCTGCACATATCGGCGCCAGTCGGCGGTGATCTGCACCGGGGCGCGGTAGCGGGCCAAGCGCCCCACGGCATCCGCCGCGATCACCGCGGCGTTGCGCGCGCCCCACGGGGCCGACCCATGGCCGGGGGTGCCGCGCACGGAAAGGCGCCGCCCGGCGATACCTTTTTCGCCGACGGCCGTCGAGATCAGCGGCCGCGGCCCGACCATGGCCCCGCCGGACTCGGTGAGCACGGCGTCCGCGTCGATCAGATCGAGCCGGTGCTCGGTGAGCCATTCCACGCCGAAGTGGCTGCCGTCTTCCTCGTCGGCAACCGCGGCGAAGATGAGGTCGCCACGCGGCCGGAACGGTCCGGTCGCAATGGCCCGGGTGACGACCGCGTAACTGGCGGTCAGGTAGAGCATGTCGAGGGCGCCGCGTCCCCAGATCTCGCCGTCGATGATCTCGGCGCCGAAGGGGTCGCGGCTCCAGCCGCCGTCGTCGACCGGCACCACGTCGAGGTGGCCGACCAGGGCGAGCGTGGGCGCCGTGGGATCGGTGCCCCGGATTCGAGCGATCAAGGAGGCGCGGCCCGGATGCGGTTCGACCACCTCGAGGTCGAGTCCCGACCCGGCGAAGAACCCCTCGAGCGTGCGCACGCTGCGAATCTCGCCGCCCGAATCGGGAGTGCCGTCGTTGACGCAGGCGTTGCGGATGAGGTCGCGCAGCAGGTCCACCGTCTGGCGGGTCAGGGCTTCATGGTCGCTCATGCGCACGCTGGACGGAGATGGTGCGCGACAGTCGATTCCATGGTGGCGGCCAGTCCTTTTGTAAAGTGCCTGAACTCTACCGGGTGAGATCGGCCGCGGCGCACGCCTGGGCGGCGGCCGCCCGGGAAACCGCGTAGCGGATGTGAACCCGGAGCGGTGAGCCGACGGGAATCTTCGGATGCTGGAACTCGGCGGTCGCGGTCATCCCGAGTCGTTCCATCACGGCCCGCGACGGTTCGTTGATGACCGCCGTGATCGCCTGCACCTGTTCGAGATCGAGCCGCCCAAAAGCGACATCGAGGGCCGCCCGGGCGGCTTCGGTGGCGTAGCCCTGGCCCCAGAAGGAGCGGGCCAGCCGCCAGCCGACCTCGAGCCCGCCGGGTCCGGGGATGAACGCGGGCACGGGAGCGAGCCCGGTGAAGCCGATGAAGTCGCCCGTCGACTGTTTCTCGAGCGCCCAGAGTCCGTAGCCGTGCGTCTCGAAGAGCCGGTCGGCCCGGCCGGCGAGCTCGTCGCTCTGGGTCCGGGTCAGCCGAGACGGGAAGTACCGCATCACCTCCGGGTCCTCCCCCATCGCGGCGAACGGCGCCAGGTCTGACTCACGCCAACGGCGCAGCAGGAGGCGGGCGGTGCGGGTCTCGAGCGGCATCCGTCCAGACTAGTGACCCGGACCCCTGCGGGTGGTCAGGGAATCCAGTTGAACTGGTCCGGGTCGGGGCCGGTGCGCTCGTCGCGGTTCAACGCTGTGATCGCAGCCAGGTCGTCGGCAGTCAATTCGAAGTCGAAGAGCGCGAAGTTCTCCTCGACCCGGCTGCGGGTGACGGACTTCGGGAACACGATGTCGCCACGCTGCAGGTGCCAGCGCAGGGTGACCTGAGCGGCAGAGCGGCCCAGGCGGCCGGCGATGGCCGTGATCACGGGGTCGCCGAGCACCCTGCCCTGTGCGATGGGCGACCACGCTTCGGTCACGATGCCGTGCTGCGTGTTGAACGCGCGCACGTTGTCCTGGGTCAGGTACGGGTGCACCTCGATCTGGTTGATGGCCGGCACTGTGCCGGTCTCGTCGAGGAGACGCCGCAGGTGCTGCGGCTGGAAGTTGGAGACGCCGATGGTCTTCACCCGCCCGGAGGCGTGCATCTCCTCCAACGCCTTCCAGGTCTCGACGAAGTCTCCGACGGCCGGCAGCGGCCAGTGGATCAGGAAGAGGTCGAGGTAGTCGAAGCCGAGGGTCTCGAGCGTCTGCTCGAAGGCGGCCAGGGCATCAGTTCGGGAGTGGAAGCCGTTGTTGAGCTTGCTCGTGACGAAGACGTCAGTCCGATCCAGGCCGGATTCGCGCACGGCCTCGCCGACGCCCTGCTCGTTGCCGTACATCTCGGCGGTGTCGATGTGGCGGTAGCCCACCTCGAGGGCGGCGAGCGTCGACCGCCTGGTGTCGGCCGGCTCAATCTGGTACACGCCGAACCCGAGCTGCGGGATCGTCTCTCCGTTGTTGAGGGTGATGCGGGGAATGGATGTCGTCGGTGCTGCGGTCATGTCGTAGAGCTCCTTTTGTCGACGAGGCGCACGGAGAAGACTGCGCGCCCCACCCTGACCTAAACGGCGCACGGTGAAGCGAATTCCCGTTCAGGGCCGATCGACAGGCTCGAGACCCGGCGGGCGCCGGCGAGGTGCTCGACGACCTCGACCTGACCATCAGGGGTGTCGTCGATGATCTGCAGCCCGCGGCAGATGCCCAGCCAGCCAGCCAGCCAGCCGGCCGCCGTGACAGCGGGCAACAGTGATACTCCTGCCTGGGCGGTGGACGGGCCTGTGTCGCCGTCCTATGCTCGACCTGGGAACGCCCGAGTGTCGATGGTGGTGTGAGGATGGGGTCCATGCGGTCACGGTGGTTGATTCCGGTCGCGGTTGCGGCGGTTCTGAGCTTTGCGATGTCCAGCGCGTCGGCGCCCACGGCTGCTTGGGCGCAAAACCCGGTCGACTTCGGCGCCAGCCACATCGTCGACACGGTCGACGCCGTCACCGCCCGCGCCGACGAGGTCACGGCCGCGTTCGACGAGCTCTATTCCGAGACCGGAGCCGACCTCTTCGTGGCCTATGTCGACAGTTTCACCGGGGTCGAGGACCGCGAGCAGTGGGCCGACCAGACGGCTGACAACAACGGCCTCGGCACCAACGACGTGCTGCTGGCCGTAGCGACGGATGACCGCCAGTACCAACTTTCCGTGGCCCCCGACTCTGCCCTGACGGATGCCCAGCTCCAGGAGATCGAGACCGTCGCCATCGAGCCGGCTCTGCGCCAGAACGACTGGGCCGGCGCCGCGATCGCCGCAGCCGAGGGTTTCTCCGCGGCTCTGCGGGGCGAGCCGGTCTCGGCCGGCGAGATCACCCCCGGGGACGAAAGCCCCGGCGGCGGTGCCGGCGGGTTTCTCATCGTCGTGTTCGTGATCATCGCCGTGCTGGTGCTTCTGGTCGCCGGAGCGGTCATCCTGCTCGCCCGACGCGGGCGGGGGCGTGCCCTGCCAGCCGGAGCCGGAGCGCCGACCGGGCTACAGTCCCTGCCGACGCCCGAGCTCAAGCGGCGCGCCTCGAGTACCCTCGTGCAGACCGACGACGCGATCCGTTCCAGTGAGCAGGAGCTCGGCTTCGCGATCGCCCAGTACGGCACGGAGGTCACCACCGCCTTCCGGGCCGCGCTCGAAACGGCGCAGAAGCAGCTCAGCCAGGCGTTCACCCTGCAGCAGAAGCTCGACGACGCCGAACCCGACTCCGAAGAGCAGGCGCGCGCCTGGCACGTCGCGATCATCGACCTCTGCAGCCAGGCCAACCTCACCCTCGATGCGCAGGCCGACGACTTCGACGAACTGCGCCAGCTGGAGAAGAACGCGCCTGAGGTCGCCGCTGCCGTGTCCCAGGGCGCCGAGGCCGTGCGGGCCCGGCTCGCCGGCAGCGAGGAGAGCCTGGCGGCCCTGGCCGCCCGGTACACCGACGTGGCGCTCGGCACGGTTGCCGACAACCCGGCCGAGGCCCGCGAGCGTCTCGCCTTCACGGAGACCGCTCTGGCCCGGGCCACCACCCGGCTGGGTGCCGGCGATACGGCGGCCGCGGCCGTGGACATCCGTGCGGCCGAGGTATCGGTCGACCAGGCGCGGTTGCTCCTGGACGCCGTGGACCGCCTGGGCACCGACCTCGCCGGCGCGACCCGGCAGATGGCGGCCACGGTCGCCGAGCTGCAGACCGATCTGGTGACCGCGCGCGGCCTGCCCACGTCGACCGAGGCCGCCGCCGCGTTGCCGGGAGTGATCAGCCAGACCGAACAGACCCTCGCCGAGGTGTGCGCTCGTTCCGCGGCCGGCCGGATCAACCCGCTCGAGGTGATGGCCATGCTCGACGCCGCCAACACCGCGATGGATGCCGCGCTGCAGGGCGTGCGGGACGCCGAGGCGCACGTCCAGCGCGCCCGGGCCACCCTCAACCAGAACCTGCTCGCCGCGCGCGGGCAGGTGTCGGCCGCGGAAGACTTCATCAGCGCCCGGCGCGGGGCGGTGGGCGCGGAGGCGCGCACCCGGGTCGCCGAGGCCGGCAGGGTTCTCGTGGAGGCCGAATCGCTGGCCGCCACCGACCCGGGTGCCGCTCTCGCCGCCTCGCAACGGGCCAACTCCCTGGCCGCGGCCTCCATCGCCGGCGCCCGGAACGACGTCGACGGGTTCGCCGGCCAGGTTCCGGGCGGCCACGGTCCCGGCTACCGAGCCGGCGGTAGCGGCGGGAACGGGGTCATGGGGGCCGTGCTCGGCGGCATCCTGATCAACACAATCCTCTCCGGCGGCGGGGGTGGCGGGGGTGGCATGTTCAGTGGCGGTGGCGGCGGCCGGCGCGGCGGCGGCTTCGGCATGCCCGGCGGCTTCGGCGGTGCCGGTTCCCGCTCACGCCGGGGCGGGGGCGGGCGGTTCTAGAAACCGGCGCCGTCGCAGCCGTTTCAGCCGTTTCAGCCGTCGCAGCCGTCGCAGCCTGCACGGCGGTCCACACGTCTTGACCAGCACAAACCGACACACTGGAGGTCAGCCGATGCTCCGGAACTCGAAAGGACACCGCACAATGACGAAACAGTCCATCTTTGGCCGTATCTCCCAGTTGGCGAAAGCGAACATCAACGCGCTTCTGGACTCCGCCGAGGACCCGCAGAAGATGCTCGACCAGATGGTTCGCGACTACACCAACAGCATCGCCGACGCGGAGAGCGCGATCGCCGAGACGATCGGCAATCTGCGCCTGCTCGAGGACGACTACCGGGAAGACGTCGAGGCCGCGACCGAGTGGGGTGGCAAGGCCCTGGCCGCGAGCCGCAAGGCCGACCAGCTGCGCACCGCCGGAAACGCGGCCGACGCCGACCGTTTCGACAACCTCGCCAAGGTCGCCCTCGGCCGTCAGATGCAGTCGGAGAAAGAGGCGAAGCTGGCCGAGCCTCAGATTGCCTCGCAGACGGCCGTCGTGGCCCAGCTCAAGGACGGCCTCAACAAGATGAAGGAGAAGCTGAACCAGCTCTCCGCCAAGCGCAGCGAACTGATCGCCCGGTCGAAGACCGCCGAGGCGCAGACCAAGGTGATGGATGCCGTCAAGAGCATCGACCTGATGGACCCCACCAGCGAGGTCAGCCGCTTCGAGGACAAGATCCGCCGCGAGGAGGCCCGCGTTCGGGGCGCCAGCGAGCTGGCCGCGTCGAGCCTGGACGCCCAGTTCGAGAGCCTCGAGGACCTCGGCGAGCTCACCGAGGTCGACGCCCGCCTCGCCGCGCTCAAATCCGGCGGCGCCGGCTCCATCACGCAGTAGCCCTCAGCCTCCAGCGCAACCGGGCGCCGACGGGAACATCCCGTCGGCGCCCGGCGTTGTCCCTAGCATGACAACTCTCGGAATCATCGGCGCCGGCAACATCGGCAGTCAGCTCGCACGACTCGGCGTGGCCAACGGATACGACGTGGTCGTGAGCAATTCGCGCGGCCCCGAAACCCTCACTGATCTGATCGGCGAGCTCGGCCCGCACTCCCGCGCCGCGACCCCCGCCGAGGCCGCCGCGGCCGGCGACCTCGTGGTCGTGACCATCCCGCTGAACCAGATCCACACCCTGCCCACGACGGAGCTGGCCGGCAAGCTCGTGATCGATACGAACAACTACTACCCGCAGCGCGACGGCGACATCGCCGCACTCGACGACGAGAGCACCACCACGGCCGAGCTGCTCCGCGATCGCCTGCCGGAGTCCACGATCGTGAAGGCGTTCAACCACATCTATGCCGCCGATCTCACCGAGCACGGTCAGCCGGCCGGGTCCGTCAACCGGCGCGCCCTGGTCATCGCCAGCGACGACGCCTCCGCCGCCGCTACCGTGACCGCACTGCTGGACCGCTTCGGCTACGACACCGTCAACGTCGGCGCGCTCAGCGAGGGCTGGCGCATCCAGCGGGACACCCCCGGCTACGGCCCGCGCTTGAACGCGGCCGAGTTGCGGGACGCGACGGACGCCGCTGCGCGCTACCGCGACCAATAGGCGCTGCGCGTAGATCGGCCCGATCCAGCACGAAAATCCCGCGCGCGGGGAAGCTCTGGGAGCATACTGAAGTATGGCTCCCTCCTTCGTTGTCGTGCCACAGTGGCAGGGTTCGGTTTCTCCGCGCGCGATGCGCCTGAGTGACGGGGCGGAGGCGATCCGAGGTGATCTTCCCTACTCCGTCACCCGTGAAGTGCCGGTGCCGGTCGAGGCCGGCGATTCTCTCGACACCGGCATCGACCGCTTCTCCACCCTGATGATGGTGCGCGAACGCCTCACGGCTGCACTGCACGGCGGCGCTGGCCCGGTGGTCACGATCGGCGGCGACAACGGGGTGTCCCTGGCGGCCGTCGAGCATGCGTCGCGGCAGCATCCTGATGACCTGGCCGTGGTCTGGCTCGACGCCCACCCCGACCTGCACACCCCCGACACCTCACCGTCCGGAGGTTTCACGGGGATGGTGCTGCGCGCCATCACCGGCGAGGGTGCCGACGGCCTGACCCTCGACCCGGGTGAGCGCGTTCCTCTGGAACGCGTCGTGATCGGCGGCGCGCGCGCCATCGACCCGGCCGAGGACGCCCTGATCCAGGACCGCGGAATAGTGAGTCTTCCGGTCGAGGACCTCGACTCTCCCGACGCGCTCGTCGCGGCCCTGCGCGCCACGGGCGTGGGCACCTTCTACCTACACCTCGACCTGGACGTGCTCGACCCGTCGGCGCTGGCCGGCCTGGCCGACCTCTACCCGTTCGGGCTGAGCGTCGACACCCTGAACCGGCTGATCACCGCCCTGCGCGCCGAATTCGAACTGGCCGGCGCCACCATCGCCGGCTTCGCCCCGGCCTCACCGGAGGCCGCCACCGACGACCTGCCGAGCATCCTGCGCATCATCGGCGCGCTGACCCGACCTGCTCAGCCATAGCATGGGACCGACGCGCCAGCGTCACGAGGCCAAGGGAGGCATCCGTGAACGAGCAGCACTCCGTTTCCGATCCGTCGAGGATCATCACCGAGAGGCGCGGGCACGTGCTGCTGATCGGGTTCAACCGTCCGGAGAAGCGCAACGCCGCCGATCTGGCGCTGCTGACGCAGTTGGCCCTCGCCTACGGTGAACTCGACCGCGACCCTGAGCTGCGGGTCGGCCTCGTCTACGCGGTCGGCGACCACTTCACTGCCGGCCTCGACCTGGCCGACATCGGCCCCCGACTTGGCCCCGACGGCCTCGACATGGTGCCGCCCGGCGGCATCCATCCGTGGCAGGTCGACGGGCCAAGCGTGTCCAAGCCCGTGGTGATGGCCGTGCAGGGCACCTGCCTCACTCTCGGCATCGAGCTGATGCTCGCGAGCGACATCTCCGTGGCGTCAGAGTCCACCCGCTTCGGCCAAATCGAGGTGGCGCGCGGCATCCTGCCGTTCGGCGGCGCGACCATCCGCTTCCCGCGCGCGGCCGGCTGGGGCAACGCCATGCGCTGGATGCTCACCGGCGACATGTTCGACGCCCGCGAGGCCCACCGCATCGGGCTCGTGCAGGAGGTCGTGCCGGACGGCACCCAGTTCGAGCGCGCGCTGGAATTGGCCGAGCGGATCGCCGCCCAGGCCCCGCTGGCCGTGCAGGCCACGCTGGCCAACGCCCGCACGGCCGCGCGGGAGGGTGCCGCGGCCGCCGAGGCGGGGCTGCAGCCGGCCCTGGCCCGCCTGGCCGCGACCGAAGATTCCCGCATCGGCATGGAGGCATTCGTCAGCCGCCGGCCGGCTACTTTCGTGGGTCGTTAGGCTGGCATCACCACCTCATTGGAACTACAGCACCACTCATCTGCACCACTGACCAAAGGAGAGACGGATGTCTGCCGCCGCCAGCACCACCCCACCTGACCCTTCCGCCACGAGCTACGACGTCATCGTGATCGGCGCCGGCGCGGCGGGTGAGAACGTCGCCGACCGCACGACGCAGGCAGGCCTCCGCACCGTGATCGTCGAGGCCGAGCTGGTCGGCGGCGAGTGCTCCTACTGGGCCTGCATGCCGTCGAAGGCGCTCCTGCGCAGCGGAGCGGCCCTCGACGCAGCCCGGCGCGTCGGCGGTGCGGCCGAGGCCGTGACCGGCAACCTGGACATCGCGGCCGTTCTGCGCCGCCGCGACTCCTTCACGAGCAATTGGTCCGACGAGGGCCAGGTGCGCTGGCTGGAGAAGACCGGGATCACCCTGGTGCGCGGCCACGCCCGCCTCACCGGCGTGCGGGAAGTGACCGTGACCGCTGACGACGGCACCACGACCGTACTGGTCGCGGCGCACGCCGTGGTCGTCAGCACCGGGTCGGCGGCGCTGCTGCCCGATATTCCCGGTTTGGCAGCCGTGTCGCCGTGGACCAGCCGCGAGGCCACCAGCGCCCCCGGAATCCCGGACAGTCTGGCGATCATCGGCGGCGGCGTGGTCGCCGCCGAGATGGCCACCGCCTACGCCGGGCTCGGCGCCGAGGTCACGATGATCGTTCGGAGCGATTTGCTCGGCGGTCAGGAGCCCTTCGCCGGTGAACTCGTGCTCGCGGCCCTCCGCGGGGCGGGCGTCACCGTGCTGACCGGGGTGTCGACCACCGGGGCGGCCCGCACGGCCGACGGCGATGTGACCCTCACCCTCTCCAACGGCAGCGGGGTCACCGCGACCGAGGTACTCGTGGCCACCGGCCGGGTTCCCCGCAGCGCGGATGTCGGGCTCGAGACCGTGGGCCTCACACCGGGCGACTGGCTCGAGGTCGACGACACCCTGCTGGTGCGGGGCACCGCGCCGGACCTGACCGGGGACTGGCTGTATGCCGTCGGCGACATCAACCACCGGGCCCTCCTCACCCACCAGGGCAAGTACCAGGCCCGCGCGGCCGGTGACGTGATCGCGGCCCGGGCCGCCGGCACGCCCGTCGACGACGCCCCGTGGGGATCGCACGTCGCCACAGCCGACCATGCCGCCGTGCCGCAGGTCACCTTCACCGACCCCGAAGTGGCATCTGTGGGACTGACCCAGGCTGCTGCCGAGAAGGCCGGGTTCCGCACCCGGGTACTGGACTACAACTTGGGCCAGGTGGCCGGGGCATCCGTGCACGCCGACGGCTACACCGGGTCGGCGCGCGCGATCGTGGACCTCGACCGTGAGGTTCTGATCGGGGTCACCTTCGTGGGGCCGGATGTCGCGGAGCTGCTGCACGCGGCGACCATCGCCGTGGTCGGCGAGGTGCCGATCCGCAGGCTGTGGCACGCGGTGCCGAGCTACCCCACCCTGAGCGAGGTCTGGCTGCGGCTGCTCGAGGAGTACGGTCGCCTGTAGCCGCGCTTTCGCCCTCGCGGCGCACCCGGTGGAGGCTGGCGCACTTTCCAACCCGCGCCACCTTCCACCACCTGCCCCGCGCCACCTCCGCCGTGAATCGATCATGGGAAACCCAGGCTTCTATCGTGGGGGCCACCTACGCTGGAAGAGTGCGCCGCATCTTCTTCGACTCCCCCATCAGCCGGGCCGGCTACCTCTACGCCACCACGGTCGGCGTGATCTGGGGTTCCATCTGGAGCACGGGCAAGGTCGAGCGCCGAGGCGGCCTCATCGTTTTTCGCGGGATGCCCTCCTGGGCATTCGGACGCGGCGGAGCCTGTGTCGGCGGCTGCTACCTGACCAGCCAGAACGTGTCGATGGCCATCCTCGAACACGAGGCCGTGCACAAACATCAGTGGCAGCGCTTCGGGATGGTTTTCCCGCTGCTCTACCTGGCGGCCGGCCGCAATCCGCTGCAGAACCGCTTCGAGGTCGAGGCCGGCCTCAAAAAGGGCGGCTATGTCAAATAACCCGGAGGACCCAGAATGACCGCACGCACCATCGTGATCACCGGCGCCAGCGACGGGATCGGCGCCGCCGCCGCCCGCGCCCTCAGCCAGTCCGGCGACCGAGTCGTGATCGTGGGCCGCTCGCCAGCCAAGACCGCCGCGGTCGCCGAGGCACTGGGTGCCGAATTCCTCGTGGCCGACTTCGCCTGCTTCGACGAGGTGCGCGCCCTTGCCGCCGAGCTGCAGGAGCACTATCCGCGCATCGACGTGCTCGCCAACAACGCCGGCGGCATCATGGGCGACCGCGTAACCACCGTTGACGGCTATGAGAAGACCTTCCAGGTCAACCACCTGGCTCCCTTTCTGCTCACCACGCTGTTGATGGACCGACTCGTCGCCAGTCGGGCCCGGGTGATCAACACGTCCAGCGCCGCCAACCAGCTCTTCGGCAAGATCGACCTCGACGATCTGCAGGGCGAGACGAAGTATTCCGCGAACAAGGCGTACGGCGACGGCAAGCTCGCGAACATCCTCTTCACCAGGGAACTCCACCGCCGCTACAGCGACGAGGGACTCACCACTGCAGCCTTCCACCCCGGCGTGGTGGCAACGAGCTTCTCCACCGGGTCGACGACCCTCATGCGCCTCATTTACCAGACTCCGCTCAAACGCCTGCTGCTCGGCGCTGAACAGGGAGCCGACACCCTGGTCTGGCTGGCCACCGCGACGCCGGGCACCGACTGGGCATCGGGCGAGTACTACGAGAAACGTCGCATCCAGAAGGCGAACAAGCAGGCCTACGACTCTCAGCTGGCCGCCGCCCTCTGGGAGCAGAGTTCCACGCTGGTCGCCGCGCACTCGGCGCCTCTGGCCTCCTAGCCGGATCCTCCTGGCCGGAGCCTCCTGGACGAGGCTTCTGCACGAGGCTTCTGCACGAGGCTTCCGGGGCGAGGCTTCCGGGGCGAGGCTTTTTGGGTGAAGCTTCCGGTGTCGAACGAATTCGACGGAGATTTTGCTTCGAAACGGCTTTCTCGCGCTGTTTTGGGCCGATTCGGCCAAAATTCTCCGTCGAATTCGTTCGGGGTTCGGGTCGCGGTGCGGAACTCCAAACGGGAGAAACTCCGGCTGCGCACCGAGCTCGCCACGGCTCCGGTCGATGGGCCTTGCCGCCCTGCGTCCTGCCTCCGCGGGTCAGGGCGGCCAAGCGCGCGCGCGTGGCCAACTCAGGACATCCGTCACCCTCAGTTACCAACCGGTGCGAAGCAGTGCAGGATCAGCCCGGATGTCCGGAGGGCCCGGACGGATCTCCTGAGTTGGCCACACGACGAGCCGGACGTGCCGCGGCACCTGTAGGTTCAGGCGCCCACCCTGAGCTCCCTTGTGGCCGAACCGGTGCAGCTCGGGGCCGGTGAAAGTGGACCGGGTGAATGGGGACGATAGCCAGAGCACGTGAGCAACCTCGACCGCGAATGGCCGGCAGCTCGCGCGGGGGCGGCTGGCGCCGGGCGCATCCGTCGAGGTAAGCATGTCCCACGTGTGAAATGCCTGACCTAACGAGAATCCACCCGTTCACGGTGGCAGATCGGGCCGGTGGCGCGCATGATGGTCTGGGGGCGTCGCGGTCCCCAGTGAATGTCACCGAGTGAATGAACCGAGTGAATGTCACCCAAGTGGAGGAACAGCATGAGCTACGCACACACCGTCACGGTCAATGTCTCGTTCGACGAAGCGGTCCGGATGGCCCGGGAAGCACTGGCCGACCAGGGATTCGGCATACTGACCGAAATCGACATACAGTCCACCTTCGCCGCCAAGCTCGGCCAGGAGGCCGCCGACGCCGTCGGCGACTACCTGATTCTCGGTGCCTGCAATCCCGCCCTGGCCCAGCGGGCCGTGACCGCCGACCCGGGCATCGGCGCCCTGCTCCCCTGCAACGTGGTCGTGCGCCGCCACGCGGGGGCCGGTGAAACCACCGTGGAAGCCCTCGACCCGGCCATCATGGCGCAGCTCAGCACGAAACCGGAGATCGAGCAGGTCTCCATCGAAGCGGATGCCCGGCTGCGCGCAGCCCTCGCCGCCGTGCTCGCCGGCGCAACGCAGTAGCCAACGCGCAGCGCTGGATGCGCAGGTCCACCGGGCGCTGCGCTCCGCTTGCCGCTGACTCAGCTCGCGAGCGCATCGACACGACAACGCCCGACCTCGAAGAGGCCGGGCGTTGTCGTGAACGGATTCTGCGGGTGCAGCGCTGCTGCTACAGGGCGGCGTACCCGGCTGCGGCCTCGGCCAGCAGGTCGGCCTCGGCCCAGGTCGCGAGGTTCGCGCGCAGCTTCACGCCGAGGTCGGCGTCGACGCTGGTCCAGTATGCGATAGCTCGCTCGGTCACTTCGGGACGTTCCACCCCGCTGATGGCACCGGTGATGGTGTCGAGGAAGCGCGCCTTGGCGGCATCGTCGTAGACCTCGCGGTACAGCGTCCCGGCCTGGCCGAAGTCGCTGTCCTCGCTGCGCAGCTGCGCGGCGGCGCGCACGAGTTCGCCGTCGTTCTCCCAGCTTCCGTCGGTTGCCGCCTGCGGGTCGGCCACCGGGCCGCCCAGCGAGTTCGGAGCGTAGTTCGGGACATCCGTCGCGTTGAAGTGATAGCGAGCGGCGCCATCCTGCGAGTAGTTGTTCACTGGAGCCTTCGCGGCGTTCACCGGCAGCTGGTTGAAGTTCGTGCCGACACGGTATCGCTGGGCGTCCGGGTAGGAGAAGATGCGCGCCATCAGCATCTTGTCAGGACTCGCCGCGATGCCGGGCACGAAGTTCGCCGGGGAGAACGCGGCCTGCTCGATCTCAGCGAAGAAGTTCTCCGGGTTGCGGTTCAGGGTGTGCGTGCCGACCTTGACCAGCGGGTAGTCTGCGTGCGGCCACACCTTGGTGATGTCGAACGGGTTGAACCGGTAGGCCTTGGCGTCGTCGTACGGCATGATCTGCACCGAGACGTCCCAAGACGGAAAGTTTCCGGCATCGATGGCGTCGAAGAGGTCGCGACGGTAGTAGTCGGCGTCGGCCCCCGCGATGAGCTCAGCCTCCGAGCCCTCCATCTCGATGTTGCCCTGGTTTGAGGTGAAGTGGTACTTGACCCAGAAGCGCTCACCGGCGGCGTTGATCCACTGGTAGGTGTGCGAGCCGAAGCCGGGCATCTCGCGCCAGGAGCGCGGCAGGCCGCGGTCGCCCATCAGGTAGGTCACCTGGTGCGCGGACTCCGGGGAGAGGGTCCAGAAGTCCCACTGCATGGTCGCGTCGCGCAGGCCGGAGCCCGGCAGACGCTTCTGCGAGTGGATGAAGTCGGGGAACTTGATGCCGTCGCGGATGAAGAACACCGGTGTGTTGTTGCCGACGATGTCGTAGTTGCCCTCGGAGGTGTAGAACTTCACCGAGAAGCCGCGCACGTCGCGCCAGGTGTCGGGGCTGCCCTGCTCACCGGCAACGCTGGAGAAGCGCTGCAGCGTCTCGGTGGTCGTTCCGGGCGCGAAGACGGCGGCGCGGGTGTACGCGGAGACGTCTCCGGTCACCTCGAAGACGCCGTGCGCTCCGCCGCCCTTGGCGTGCACGATGCGCTCCGGGATGCGCTCGCGGTTGAACTGGGCGAGCTTCTCGACCAGGTAGACGTCGTGCAGGGCAGTGGCTCCCTCGGTTCCAACGGTCAGGGAGTGCTCGTCGCTGGCGACGGGCGTTCCCGTCTGCGTGGTGGTGGACTTGATTGTCATTGTGCTCCTTCGTTCGACAGCGGTGCAGGTGTGGAAAGTGCGGTGAGTGTGGAGGTCTGGCAATCGGGGCAGAGGCCCCAATAGGTGACCTCGGCGGTTTGCACGGTAAATCCGGAGGTGTTCGAGGGCGTTAGGCAGGGGGACTCACCCACGGCGCAGTCGACGTCGTGCACCGCGCTGCACCGGGTGCAGACGATGTGGTGGTGGTTGTCGCCGACCCGGCGTTCGAAGAGAGCCGGGGAGCCGGCCGGCTCGATCTTGCGGGCGATCCCCGCGCCGGTGAAGGCCGCGAGCACACCGTATACCGCCTGCAGTGAGGTGCCCGGCAGCTCGGCTCGAACCGTGGCGTAGAGCCGCTCCGCGGTCGAGTGCGGGGCCTGGTCGAGAACACGCAGCACCGCCAAGCGGGGCCCGGTGACCTTGAGCCCAGACGCACGGATGCTGTCGGCGAGCAAGCCGGACGCCTCAACCGCCCGCACCCGCCCTGTTTCCGTCATGCGCCCCACGCTAACAGTTGTTTTGAATTACTCAAAACAATTGGCGACCACCGGGCGTGGCGCACGCGGGCTGCAGGGCGCGGATCACCGGCTCAGGACGGCGAGCCGAGTGCCGATTGGTAAACGTCGACGACCCGGGCCAGGAAGGCCTCGATGACCTCTCGTTCCTCATCAGAGAGATCCTGGGTGAGCGCCGCCACTCCCCCGATCACCGGAAGCAGTTGCTGGAACGCCCGCAAAACCGACTCCTGAGCCGGCACCACGACCACCTTGCGCCGATCCGACGAGTGCGGATGGCGCTGGGCGTGACCGAGGGCCACGAGCCGGTCGACCACGAGAGTGGTTGCCGCCGTGGAGATGTCCAGGCGGCGGGACAGCTCGCCCGGGGTCAGCGACCCCTCCCGGATCAGGTGCTCCATCGCGGACAGGTCGGTGGCGTTCACCTCGAGCGCCTGCCCGACCTGGCGCTCGAAGGCGCGGGACAGGTGCACGATGTCGTGCAGCTGGAAGCCGATCCGGTCCGAAACCGGCAGACTGGAATCCCGACTTTCGCCGCCCCCCGGCGCGCCGACGACCCCGGCCGCGGAGCCGGGAGCGAACTTGCGACGCTCTTCCATAGGAGCCATACTATTACGAAGATTGCTAGGGCGCCTAGCAATCAGGCTTCTTGGAGGAATTTTGCTCGCGATTCAGCGGATCATCACCGGTCGACGCACGGCCTGGATCGTACTGATCGCGACGATTGTCGCCGTCGGTCTGCTCTTCTCCCTCCTCCCCTCCGACGATTCCGAGGAGTTCCCCACCTCCGGGCTGCCCACATCCAGCCAGGCCGCACAGGTCGACGCTCTCCTCGCCGAGTTCCCCTCCGCCGAGCAGACCTCCGCGATCGTGGTCTGGACCCGGGAGGGTGCCGACCTGACCCGGGCCGACATCGCAGCCATCGCCGAACGCGGCACCGCCCTCGCCGAGCAGTCGATCGTGCCGCAGGCGACCATGCCGCGGTTCAGCGATGACGGGCAGGCCGCGATCAGCATCGTTCCGCTGGACGCGGACGAGGCCAACGCCGACATCGGCGGGGCGGCCACCGGCATCCGTGACGCCGCGTCCGACGCACTGCCGAGCGGTCTGAACGCCTTTGTCACCGGCGCCGTCGGCTTTCAGTCCGACATCACCAACGCCTTCGCCGGTGCCGACTTCCGGCTGCTGCTCGTCACCGTGATCGTCGTCGCCGTGCTTCTGATCGTCACCTACCGCAGTCCCGTGCTCTGGATCGTTCCGCTCGTCGTCGTCGGCATCGCGGACGGCCTGTCCGGGGTCGTCGTCGGCGCCCTGGCCGAGCCGTTCGGCATCACCCTCGACCCCTCCGTCGCCGGCATCCAGTCCGTGCTGGTCTTCGGCGCTGGCACCAATTACGCCCTGCTGCTCGTGGCCCGCTATCGCGAGGAGTTACTCCGCACCGAGAACCGCAACGACGCCATGCTGGCCGCGGTGCGCGGTGCCGGCCCGGCCATCGCCGCCAGTGGCGGCACGGTCGCGCTCAGCCTGCTCACCCTGCTGTTCGCCGAGCTGTCCGGCAACCGCGCGCTCGGTTTCGCCTGCGCTAGCGGTGTCGTCATCGCCATCATCTTCGCGCTGGTCGTGCTGCCGGCTGCCCTTGTGGTCTGCGGTCGCGGCCTGTTCTGGCCGTTCATCCCCCGCTTCGTGCCGGGCGCCGGTGCCGAGCTGCGTCCCGGCTTCTGGACCCGCCTCGGTCGGGGCGTGCAGCGCCGTCCGATCGTGGTCACCGCGGCATCCGTCGCCGCGATCGGCGCCCTCAGCCTGGGCCTGATCGGCGCCTCCGTGGGGCTGTCGCAGGCCGACCAGCTCCTCGGCAAGCCCGAATCGGTGCAGGCGCAGGCCATCGTGAAGGAATCCTTCTCGGCCGGCTTGACCAGCCAGACCATCGTGCTGGTACCGGATGCCGCGGCCGCCGAGGCCACGACGCTTGCCACCGACACGCCCGGCGTCGAGTCCGTGCTGCCCGGCGAGAGCGCGAACGGCCTGACCCGGCTGAACCTCTCCCTGTCCAGCGAGCCGGGCAGCGACGAAACCTTCTCCGTCATCGACACACTGCGCGGCACCTATGCCGACACCTCGGGCGACGTGTCCGAGGCGCTGGTCGGCGGCAGCGACGCCACGGCGTTCGACAACAAGACGAGCGCCCAGGCCGACCAGGCCCTGATCATCCCGATGATCCTGGCGATCGTGTTCTCCATCCTCGCCCTGCTCCTGCGCTCCCTGGTGGCACCCGTTCTGCTGATCCTCAGCGTGCTGGCGACGTACTTCGCCAGCCTCGGTGCCTCCAACTGGATCTTCCAGAACCTGATGGGCTTCCCCGCCTTCAACACCAACGTGGTGCTGTTCGCGTTCCTCTTCCTGGTGGCCCTCGGGGTGGACTACAACATCTTCCTCACCACCCGCGCCCGGGAAGAGAGCATCCGGTTCGGCACGAAGGAGGGCATGGTGCGCGCCCTGTCGTCGACGGGCGCGGTCATCACGAGCGCCGGCATCCTGATCGCGGCGGTCTTCGCCGTGCTGGGCGTGCTGCCAGTCGTGGCTCTCACCCAGATCGGCGTCATCGTCTGCATCGGCGTGCTGCTCGACACGCTCGTGGTGCGCACCCTCGTGGTGCCGGCGCTGGTGTTCCTCACCGGCGACAGGTTCTGGTGGCCGTCCCGTCCGGCCGCAAAGGCCCCGCTGGTCTAGCGCACCGCGGGCGAGGATCCGTGTCGAACCCCGAACGAATTCGACGGAGATTTTGCTCTAGACCGCGTGTTCAGGCTCAAAAACCGGTGCTTGACCCAAAATCTCCGTCGAATTGGTTTGACCGCGCGCTCGGAATCGCTCAGCGGGGGCACGGGAGTCCGGGGCCGCCGGCCTCGGGCGGCGTGCGGTGCTGCCACTGCAGCCTCCGTTCGAGCTGCGCACCGAGCGCCAGTAGCGTGGCCTCCCCGCCCGGCCGGCCGATCAGCTGCACTCCCATCGGCAGTCCAGCCCCGGTTTCGGTAACGGGCAGCACGATCGCGGGCAGTCCGCTCACGTTGACCATGGACGTGAACGGGGTGTACTGCACCTGCTGGGCGAAGTTGCGCTCCCCGTCGACCGCGTCGTACCAGCCCAGCGGGCGCGGCGTGAGCGCGAGCGCCGGGGTCAGCACCGCGTCGAACCGGGACAACTGGCGGATGAACGACCGCTCGTAAGCCGACAGGGCCGCGAGCGCCTGAGCCAGATCCCGAGCGGACAGCTCCCGGCCGCGGTTCATCAGCCAGCGGGTGAGCGGCTCGAGCAGCTTCTCCTGCTCCGGGGTGTCGGCGGGGATGCCCGCAGCGCCGGCCTGCCAGATCGTGCGGAACGCCGGCACATAGCTGTCGTCGGGCTCGAGCGCCGTCTCCTCCAGGCCATGGCCCATACTCGCGAACCCGTCGACGGCCACCATCAGGGCGGCCAGCGCCTCGGGAGCGATCTCGATCGGGTAGGCGTCATCCCAGGCGGAGGTTGTCATCACGCCGAGCTGGAACCGGCCCTCGCCGCGCACGGCGGCGGCCAACAGAGGTGCATCGTCGCCGGGGGGCCGGAGCGAGTACAGGTGCTGCGGATGCCCGCCTCGCGGCGCGATCATGGCGTCCAGCAGCAGGGCGGCATCCGCCACCGTCCGTGCCAGCGGTCCGGCCACGCTGAGACCGCCGAGCGCGTTGATCCCGGACGACGAGGGCACCCGGCCACGCGACGGTTTCAGGCCGACGAGACCGCAGGCTGCCGCGGGGATCCGCACCGAGCCGCCGCCGTCGGAGCCCGGAGCGAAGGGAAGCAGCCGGGCGGCGACGGCCACCGCCGCCCCGCCGCTGGAGCCGCCCGCGCCCCGGGAGCGGTCCCACGGGTTGCGCGCGGGCGGCCCGGCCAGCGTCTCGGTGTACGACGGCAGCCCGAACTCGGGCGTGCTGGTCTTGCCGAGGCTCACGCCGCCGGCCGCGTCCAGGGCGAGCACGAGATCGTCGGACTCGGCCGGCACGTAATCCTGCATCAGCCGCGATCCGAACCGGGCCGGCACGCCGGCGCGGCTCTGCAGGTCCTTGTCGGCGAAGGGCAGACCCCAGAGCGGCATGCTGCGCGGCATCAGCTGCTCGACGAAGCGCGCCCGCTTCCGCGCGGCATCCGCTGTCACGCTCACGAACGCGCCGAGGCCGGAGTCCTGAGCCTCGATCCGGCCCAGGTAGTGCTCGGTCAGCTCGGTGGGGCTGATCTCACCGCGCTGCAGCGCCTGCCATTGTTCGAGAGCGGTCAGTTCATGCGGAGCGGCCATCCCCCGAGCCTAGCCAGCCGGGATGCCGGGCATCGGCGCGACGGAGCGGCGAGACGCTCAGCGGCGCGACGCTCAAGAGTGGGACAGCCCGGTCAGCAACGCCTGGAACGCCCGCGGCGCGGCGCGGAGAACGGATGCCGCCGCCCACGACCCGGCCCACGGCAGCAGCTGCGCGACGTTGATGATCTCGTACTGCACGAGCGACCCGGCCTCCTCCTCGGGCAGCACCTGGTACTCGCCGCGGTACCACCAGCCGCGCCGCAGCACGAGTCGGCGTCGGTCCCGGTCGATGTGCACGTTGCCCCCGCCGGCCGCCCCCGAGGCCATCGCCGTCACGAGCCGGTTGAACACGGCGTCGGGGCCGGCCTCGAGGTGTCCTGCGAACGAGCGCAACACGGTGTGGCGCTCGGGCAGGGTGGGCAGGGCATCGGTCATCCCTCGATTTTAGGCGTCCGCCGGCCGCAGGCTCGCCGCTGCGCCTATTTGAGGCTCTTCTGCAGGAGCACGGTGCCGAGCCAGCGGTCGAACTTGAAGCCGACCTTGCCCATCCGGCCGATCTCCGCGAATCCGAAGTCGAGGTGCAGCTTGATCGACGCGTCGGCGCCCTGGTCGGCGACGACCGAGATGATCTCCTTGAGCCCGGCCGCCTGGGAGCGCTCGATGAGTTCGCCGAGCAGCATCCGGCCCAGTCCCTTGCCGGTGGAGGCCGCTCCGAGGTAGATCGAGTTCTCGACCGTGAAGCGGTAGGCGCGTTTCTGCTTCCACGGGCTGACCAGGGCGTAGCCGAGCAGCTGGCCGGCCGGGGAGACGGCCACGATGAACGGCATCCCGAGCTTGCCCAGATAGTAGAACTTGCTGCGCCACTCGGCGAGGGTCATCGGGTCGACGTCGAAGGTGACCGTGCTGTTGGCGACGTAGTAGTTGTAGACCTCCCGGATATACGGTAGATCAGTGATTTGGGCCTCACGCATGGTGAATCCGAACGGCGCCTCTTCCGCGGGCGTCGGTCGAAGGTGCCGGGGCAATTGCCGACGCGGCTGGTATTCCTCTTCAAGCACAGCTAACTCCTCCAGAGAGCTCCAGATTACCCGAGGGACCAGTCCACCGGGGCCGCCCCGGTGCGGCCGAGGTACTCGTTGGCCCGGCTGAACGGCTTTGAACCGAAGAATCCGCGCCTGGCCGACAGCGGGCTCGGGTGCGCGGACTCGATCACCGGCGTGTCCCCGAGGAGCGGCCGCAGCGTGCCGGCATCCTTCCCCCACAGGATCGCCACGAGCGGCCGGTCCCGGGCGACGAGGGCGCGGATGGCCTGCTCGGTCACGCATTCCCAGCCGCGGCGCCGGTGCGACCCGGCCAGGCCGGCCTGCACGGTGAGTACGCGGTTGAGCAGCAGCACCCCCCGCCGCGACCACGGCGAGAGGTCTCCAGTGGCGGCGGTGACGCCCACGTCGTCGTGCAGCTCCCGGCAGATGTTCGCCAGGCTGCGCGGCAGCGGCCGCACGTGTGCCTCGGTCGCGAAGGCGAGCCCGATCGGATGTCCCCGGGTCGGGTACGGGTCCTGGCCGACGATGAGCACCCGCACGGCATCGAACGGCTCGGCGAAGGCGCGGAAGACGTTCTCCGGGGCCGGTAGCCAGATACGGCCGGCCAGAGTCTCGGCGCGCAGGAGCTCCGCCATCCGGTCGATCTCCGGCCCCACCGGCGCCAGCGCCTGGGCCCAGCCAAGATCGATGGCCCGGCTCTCGGTCAGCGCCGCGAGGGTGACGGGCATGATGCTCGGCTCAGGCCCCGAAGGTGCTCACGAGCACCCCGCCGTCGGCCTCGCTGACCCGCCAGACACTGCCGGCTCCGACGACGCTGAGCGCGCCCTCGCCGACGACCAGCGCGGTGTTCTCGTCGACGGCCAGGCCGCCGTCGATCAGGCCGGCCTCGGTGGCCGCGACCAACCGGGACAGCGTGCCCCACTGGGCGGCGTGTACCTCCACGGTGACGTCGAGCAACCCGATGCCGGGTTCGACGGTGATCTCGTCGAGCCCCTCGGCGGCGTGTTCACCGCTGACCTCGACGCCGCCCATGCGCCAGCCGCCGATCAGGGCACGCTCGGCCGCGATCATCGCGCCGGCAGAGAATCCGAGATAGGGGATGCCGGCGGCCACCTGACGACGGATCTCACCGAATATCGGGGCCACGGCGACCAGGTAGGCGGGGGTGACTCCGCCGCCGACCAGGATTCCGTCGGCCTCGGACACAGCGGTCAGGGCGAAGACGTCGCCCGGGGCGACGACGGTGACCTTCGGCTCGAACTCGCCGGCCGCGGAAACGGCGGCGACCAGGTTCGCGGCGTGGTCGGCGGCGTCTTCGGCACGCACGACGAGGATCGCGATGCCAGGCTCCGCGCGGCCTGCCACGACTCCGCGCGCCGTGGCCTCGGCCAGGAAGGGTCCGAAGACGGCCGCGTCTGTCCGGGGGTTCCAACCGCCGCCGACCAGGTGCACGCTCACAGCAGGGCGCCCCGGGCCACGAGGGGCAGGCTGGCGGCGAGCAGGCTCGCGACAGGCAGGTCGTCATCGAGCTGTGCGCCGCCCGGCAGGCTCGCACCGGTGAGGCTCTCCGCTACGGGAGGCAGCGAGGACCAGGGGAACACGATCCAGCGGTCCGTTTCACACCAGGTGAAATCGGGCACCAGCACGGTGCGAGGCTTCGTGTACAGGGTGGCGGTGCGCACCTCGCAGGCGGTTTCCCGCAGCAGCGCGACGACCATCGCGAGGGTGTGCCCCGAGTCGGAGACGTCGTCGACGAGCAGCACCCGCAGGCCGGTCAGCGACGGCGCGTCGAGCATCGGTCCCGACAGGACCGGCACGGGGAGGCGCTCGTCGACGCCGGTGTAGAACTGCACGTTGATGCTGCCGCAGTTCTTGGTGCCCAGCGCATACGACATGGCGCCGGCGAGCAGCAGCCCGCCGCGGGCGATGGCGATCACGACATCCGGCTGGAAGCCGCTCGACAGCACCGCCTTCGACAGCTGGCGGGACGCGTCCGCGAACACGTCCCAGCCCAGCACTTCCCGCTCAATTCCGGTCACATCACGTGCAGCGTCGTCCGCGTCGAATCCCATTTCCCAATGGTAGGTCACGGCGCGGTCACGATGAGCTCAGGCCAGGTGCCGCTCCTCATGGCCGTTATAGAGCGAGAGCGGCCGGATCAGGGCATTCGATGCGGTCTGCTCGATGATGTGCGCGGTCCACCCGGTCAGTCGCGCCGCGACGAAGATCGGCGTGAAAGTGAGGGTGTCGAATCCCATCAGGTTGTACGCCGGTCCCGACGGGTAGTCCAGGTTGGGCAGGATGCCGGTGCGCGTCGTCATCCCCGCCTCGAGGGATTCGTAGAGCTCCAGCAGGTCCGGCCGGTCATAATGCTCGACCAGGGTGACCAGCGCGGTGCGCATGGTCGGCACCCGCGAGTCCCCGTGCTTGTACACCCGGTGGCCGAAGCCCATCACCTTCCGCTTTGCGGCGAGGGTCTCATTCAGCCACGCCTCGGCGCGCTTCCCGGCGCCCAGGCCGAGCCCGATTTCGTCGAAAATGTGCATCACGGCCTCGTTCGCCCCGCCGTGCAGCGCGCCCTTGAGAGCCCCGATCGCTCCGGTGACCGCGGAGTGCAGGTCGGACAGGGTCGAGGTGATCACGCGGGCGGTGAACGTCGACGCGTTGAAGGAGTGCTCCGCATACATGATCATGGACACATCGAACGCGTTCACGACCACGAGTTCGGGCACCTCGCCGAACGTCATGAACAGGAAGTTGGCCGAGTAGCCGAGGTCGCTGCGCGGTTCGATCAGCTCGAGGCCATGGCGGCGGCGCTGGTCGTAGGCCACGATCGCCGGCATCTGGGCCCAGAGCCGCAGGCCCTTGGCACGGTTGGCCGCCGGCGACGCGTCGGCCGCATCGGGGTCGTTCGCGCCGATCAGGCTGACCGCCGTGCGCACGACGTCCATCGGGTGCGCCGTCATCGGCAGCTCGTCGATGACGCGCTTCACCGCAGGATTCAGGTGCCGGAGGGAGCGTTCCTGCTCCTCGAATTCGCCCAGCTCGACGTCGGTCGGCAACTCGCCGTGCCAGAGCAGGTAGGCCACCTCCTCGAAGCTCTTCTGTGCCGCGAGTTCCTGCACCGGGTAGCCCCGGTACAGCAGCGAGTTCGATTCGGGGTTGACCTTGGACACCTGCGTATGGTCGACCACGACGCCGGCGAGGCCCTTGTAAATGGTCGGTTCGTTCTGACTCATGTCGCTCCCTTGCGTTGAGACTGGATCTGCGTGCGGGGCCGGGCTGCTACGAGGCAACATCCGGGTTGAGGGTGAAGTTGAAGACGCCGGAATCGAAGTGGCTGTACGACTCGTAGTCGAGCAGCTCGTAGAGCCTCGCCCGGTGCTGCATCTCCGGCAGCAAGCCGGTCAGTGAGCCCTGCGCCTCGATGGTGTCGAGGCCGCGTTCGGCCGCCCCCATCGCGAGGCGCAGCAGGGACACCGGGAAGATGACGATGTTCATGCCGACATCCGCCAGCTGCTGGGTCGTGTAGAGCTCGCCCTTGCCGAACTCGGTCATGTTCGCCAGCACCGGCACGTCCACGGCGGCGCGGATGGCCGCGAACTCGGCCAGGGATGCCATCGCCTCCGGAAAGATCGCGTCGGCCCCGGCGTCGACGAGCTTCTTCGCCCGGTCGACCGCGGCAGCCAGGCCGTCGACGGCACGGATGTCCGTGCGCGCCATGATCAGGAAGTTCGGGTCGCGCCGGGCGTCGACGGCCGCCCGGATGCGCTTGGCCGCCGTGTCGTCGTCGACGACCTGCTTGCCGTCGAGGTGACCGCAGCGTTTCGGATTGACCTGGTCCTCGATGTGCATGCCGGCCAGACCGGCATCCTCGAGCGTCTGGATCGTGCGTGCCACGTTCATCGGCTCGCCGAAGCCGGTGTCGGCGTCCACGATCGTGGGCAGGTCGCTCATCCGGGCGATCTGCTGGCTCCGGCCGGCCACCTCGGTGAGAGTGGTCAGGCCGATGTCGGGCAGACCCAGGTCGGCCGAGAGCACCGCGCCGGAGATGTACACCCCTTCGAAGCCCTTGGCCGCGATCAGTCGGGCCGAGAGCGGGTTGAACGCACCGGGGAAGCGCAGCAGCCGGCCGCTCGCCAGGTCCTTGCGGAACGCGGCCCGCTTGGCGGCCGGGCTGACTTTCGAGTACAACATCAGAAGATTCCGTTCGGGGTGGGAAGTGAGGCGAGCAACCCGTTACGGGCCACGATGGTGAGCTGGCCGAGCTCCCCGGCGCCAAGCCGCGGCAGGCGTTCGGCCGCGGCGAGGAAGCGCACGATCTCGCCCTCCTCGACCACGTCGGCCGCGAGGGTGCGGAACTTGTGCACGTATTCGGCCCGCCCGAACGGCTTCGCGCCGAGCGGATGGGCGTCGGCGACGGCGATCTCGTCAACGACCCGGCTGCCGTCGGTGAGCTCGATCTCGACTCGACCGCCGAAGGCCTTCTCGGCCGGGTCGAGCGAGTGGTACCGGCGGGTCCACTCGCTGTCTTCCGTGGTGGTCACCTTGTTCCAGAGGGCGATCGTGTCGGCCCGGCCGGCGCGTTCGGGCCGGTAGGAATCCACGTGGTGCCAGCTGCCGTCTTGCAGGGCGACCGTGAAGATGTACGGGATGGAGTGGTCGAGGGTCTCCCGGCTGGCCGTGGGGTCGTACTTCTGCGGGTCGTTCGCGCCCGAGCCGATCACGTAGTGGGTGTGGTGGCTGGTGTGGATGACGACGGATACGACGTTGGCCGGATCGGACAGGGCCGGGTGCTCCCGGTGCAGCTTCCGGGCCAGGTCGATCCACGCCTGCGCCTGATACTCCGCCGAGTGTTCCTTCGTGTAGCTGTCCAGGATGGCGCGCTTGGCTTCACCATTCGACGGCAGCGACACCTCGTAGGCGGCATCCGGCCCGTCGAGCAGCCAGGCGATCACGCCGTCTTCACCCTCGTAGATCGGGGTGGGGCTGGTTTCGCCGCGCATCGCGCGGTCGACCGCCTCCACCGCCATCTTGCCGGCGAAGGCCGGGGCGTGTGCCTTCCAGCTGGAGATCTCGCCCTTCCTGGACTGCCGGGTGGCCGTCGTGGTGTGCAGCGCCTGCCCCACCGCCTGGAAGATGGTCTCGGGGTCGAGCCCGAGCAGGGTGCCGATGCCGGCGGCCGCCGACGGGCCGAGGTGGGCCACGTGGTCGATCTTGTGCGCGTGCAGGCTGATGCCCTTGACCAGGTCGATCTGGATCTCGTAGCCCGTGGCGATGCCGCGCACGAGGTCGCGACCGGTCAATCCGCGGGCGGTGGCGAGGTGCTGGGCGACCGCGACGACCGGCGGGATGTTGTCGCCGGGGTGTGAGTACTCGGCGGCGAGGAACGTGTCGTGGTAGTCGAGCTCACGCACGGCGACCCCGTTGGCCCAGGCCGCCCACTCAGGTGACACCCGGCGGGAGCGCTGCTCACCGAACACGGTCGCCCCGACGCCGTTGAACGAACGCGGGTGCGCCAGCGCCTGCGAGCGGGCCGACACCACCGGGCGCCGGGTCAGCGACGCCGCGGCGACGGCGGCGTTGTCGATCACCCGGTTGACGATCATCTCGGTCACCTCGTCGCTCACCCCGACCGGGTCGGAAGCGACCTCGGCGATCTTCCAGGCCAGCTGGTCGGTGCGGGCAAGGTTCTCGTCGCTGCGGTGAACACGAACGTGGTGGAGCTGCACGGTGGATCCCTTCGATTGGTTCGATTGGTTCGATTGGTTCGATTGGTTCGATTGGTTCGAATAGTGCGGTCAGCGCGGTGGAGGCGATGGGTCGGCCGGAACGGCCGACGATCCCCGGAGGGTCGCGAGAACGCTGGTGAGGCTCTGGTGGAGGTGCACGTGCGTGGCGTGGGCGGCCAGCGACGAATCGCCCGCCAGAACGGCGTCCACGATGAGCAGGTGCTCGGCGGCGGCACTTCGGAGCCGGTCCGGGTTGTCCCGGGCCAGGCGACGGATGCGGGCGAGGTGCGTGCGCACCCCGGCGAGCGCACCCACGAGGAAGGGGTTCGCCACGGCCACGTCGAGGGCCAGGTCGAACTCGTCGATCAGCTCGTAGTAGCGGCGTAGTCCCGCCTTGCCGTG
This sequence comes from Cryobacterium sp. Hz7, assembly GCF_004402815.1. Taxonomy (NCBI): domain Bacteria; kingdom Bacillati; phylum Actinomycetota; class Actinomycetes; order Micrococcales; family Microbacteriaceae; genus Cryobacterium; species Cryobacterium sp. Hz7. Next base: position 58,768 of record NZ_SOFB01000025.1, on the reverse strand, counting down.
CCGGAGCAGCTCCGGGGCCGCAAGGAACTGCGTGCGGAGATCCTCGAAGACCGCCGGGTCGCGGCGCTCGGCGGCGATCCGGGCGGCGTGTTCCTCCAACGCCCGTCGCACCTCGTAGAGTTCCCCGATTCTGTCCACGCTCATCTCGGTGACCATGAACCCACGGCCGGTGCGGCCGGCCACCAGACCGTCGGCGATCAGCCGGGCGATCGCCGCGCGCAGAGGGGTGCGCGACACCCCGATCCGGGCGGCTTGCTCCACCTCGAGCAGCCCCGTGCCGGGCGCCAGGAGGCCGTCGAGAATCTCGCCGCGCAGCTGCCGGTAGGCGCGTTCACTTGCGCGAACCGGAGCCGTGGTCCCCGTCGTTGGGGTTTCTGTATACACAAATCACATGTTATTCCCTTATTGCGGGTTATGTGCCAGACTTCACGAATTCTATGTATACATAGGAACTTCAACGGAGAGGTTCGAATGTCTGGGAAAGCTTCGGCGGGGTATCACGACCTGTGGCAGAGAAGCATCGATGACGGCACGCGTTCGGCGTTCTGGCTGCAGGCAGCCCGGGCAATCGACTGGACCGTTCCGCCGACGGTGGCGCTGGAGGAACGCTTCCCCGGCGCCTGGCGCTGGTTCCCGGACGGCGAACTCAACACCAGCTACAACGCGCTCGACCGCCACGTCCTTGCCGGCCGCGGCGAACAGACGGCCGTCATCTACGACTCGGCGATGTCCGGCACCCGGGTGCGCCTGAGCTACCGTGAACTTCTGGGACGCGTCGAGCGCTTCGCCGGGGTGCTCCGCGCCAGCGGCGTCGGCCAGGGCGACCGGGTGATCGTCTACCTGCCGATGATCCCGGAAGCCATCGTCGCCATGCTGGCGTGTGCCCGCATCGGCGCCATCCACTCCGTCGTCTTCGGCGGCTTCGCAGCCAGCGAGCTCGCCGTGCGGATCGACGATGCGCGACCGACCGTGATCGTGACCGCCTCCGGCGGCCTCGAACCGGGCCGGGCGGTCGAATACCTGCCTCTGGTCGAACGCGCCCTCGCTCGCAGCAAGGGCTCGGTGCACACCGTCATCGTGCGCGACCGGGAGATGGTCCCCGGCTGCGCCGCCGACTACGCCGGCACCAGCGACGTGGCCTGGCTGGACTGGGCCCACGAGGAGAACGAGGCCTCCCCGGCCGCGCCGATCAGCCTTCGCTCCGACGACCCGCTCTACATCCTGTACACCTCCGGAACGACCGGCAATCCGAAGGGGATCGTCCGCGACAACGGCGGCCACGCCGTGGCGCTGGCCTGGTCGATGGCCAACATCTACAACGTCAAGCCCGGCGACGTCTTCTGGGCGGCCTCTGACGTCGGCTGGGTGGTCGGCCACTCCTACATCGTCTATGCCCCGCTGCTGGTCGGCGCCACCACGGTCATCTATGAGGGCAAACCGGTCGGCACCCCGGATGCCGGGGCGTTCTGGCGCGTGGTGGAGGACTACCAGGTGTCAGTCCTGTTCACGGCGCCCACGGCCATCCGTGCCATCCGCCGCGTCGACCCTGACCTGGTCGAACTGGCGGGGCACGACATCCAGAGCCTGCACGGGCTGTTCCTGGCCGGCGAACGCCTCGACCCGGAGACATACCACTGGGCCAATGACGGGCTGCACTGCCCGGTGGTCGATCACTGGTGGCAGACCGAGACCGGCTGGGCGATCTGCGCGAACCCGCGGGGCATCGCCGACATCCCGACGAAACCGGGCTCGGCCACGTTCCCGGTGCCCGGCTACGACATCGCCATCCTCGATTCCCAGGGCAAGCCGGTCACGAAGGCCGGCAAGGACGGCAACATCGCCATCCGCCTCCCGCTGCCGCCCGGCGCCCTGCTCGGGATCTGGGGCAGCGAAGACCGCTTCGAAAGCTCCTACCTGTCGGCTTTCCCCGGCTTCTACGCCACCGGAGATTCCGGCCACTTCGACGAGGACGGCTACCTCTATGTGATGGGCCGCACCGACGACGTGATCAACGTTGCCGGGCACCGACTGTCCACCGGCTCGCTCGAGGAGGTGCTCACCCTGCACCCCGCGGTCGCCGAGTGCGCGGTGCTCGGCGTGCGCGACCCTCTCAAGGGGCAGCGCGCGGCCGGCTTCGTCACGCTCAAGTCCGGGGCCACGATCGACCACGACACTCTCGGCGCAGAGCTCATCGCGCTGGTGCGGGAGCATGTCGGGCCGGTGGCCGCGTTCCGAGACGTGACCATCCTGGACAGGCTGCCGAAGACCCGGTCGGGGAAGATCCTCCGCAAGACCATCCGGCAGATCGTCGATGGCGAGGCCTACACCGTACCGCCGACGATCGAGGATCCCACGGTTCTCGACGCCCTCAAGCAGGCCGTGCATGGAGTCGGCCCGAACGCCTGAAGCACCAGTCGACCCCCACAGATCACCCCAGCACCATCCCACACAGTCACATCCCTTCACCGGAGCAAAGGAGCCCGCATGGCGGAATCACTGAAAGACAAATTCCCGGACGGAGTAAAACCGTCCACCATCGACTACATCGCGTATGAGAAGACGCCGAAGTTCATCCAGCTGAAGAAGCAGCGCCGCGGGTTCGTGCTGCCGCTGGCCGCCTTCTTCTTCATCTGGTACTTCGCCTTCGTGCTCGTCGCGGCCTACCTGCCCGACGTGATGGCAATCCCGGTCTTCGGCAAGTTCAACCTCGGACTGGTGCTCGGCCTCGGCCAGTTCGTCACCACCTTCGCCATCACCATGTGGTACGTGTCGTACTCGAACCGCCGTCTCGACCCCCTCGGGGCCGAGCTGCGTGCCGAGCTTGAGGAGATGGACAAGAAATGATCGCAACCAGCATTCTGCAGTCCCTGCCGGGCCGCCTGGCCCAAGCCGTCGAACCCGCGGAAAACAACCCCGTGCTGAACATCTCGATCTTCCTCGCTTTCGTGGCGGTCACCCTGATCGTCGTCATTCGCGCCGGGCGCAACAACAAGACCGCGGCCGACTACTACACCGGCGGCCGGTCCTTCACCGGCCCGCAGAACGGGTTCGCCATCGCCGGCGACTACCTCTCCGCGGCGTCGTTCCTCGGCATCGTCGGGGCGATCGCGGTCAGCGGTTACGACGGCTTCCTGTACTCGATCGGCTTCCTCGTGGCCTGGCTCGTCGCCCTGCTGCTGGTGGCCGAGCTCATGCGCAACACCGGCAAGTACACCATGGCGGATGTACTCTCCTTCCGCCTGCGTCAGGGTCCCGTGCGCGTGGCCGCGGCGACGACCACCCTTGCCGTCTGCTTCTTCTACCTCCTCGCCCAGATGGCCGGAGCCGGCGGCCTCGTGTCGCTGCTCCTCGGCATCAACGACAAGGTCGGGCAGTCCGTCGTGGTCACCGTGGTCGGCGGCCTGATGATCATGTACGTGCTCATCGGTGGTATGAAGGGCACCACTTGGGTGCAGATCATCAAGGCGTTCCTGCTCATCATCGGCGCATTCGCGATGACCGTCTGGGTGCTGGCCATCAACGGCTTCAACTTCTCGGCGCTTCTCGACTCGGCCATCGCCGCCTCGACGAGTGTGCCGGCCGACGCCATCCTGGTGCCCGGCCTGAAATACGGCGAGAACCCGCTCGACTTCGTCTCGCTCGCCATCGCCCTGGTGCTCGGCACCGCGGGCCTGCCGCACGTGTTGATGCGCTTCTACACGGTGCCCAGCGCCAAGGAAGCCCGTCGCTCGGTCGTCTGGGCGATCTGGCTGATCGGTGCGTTCTATCTGTTCACGCTGGTGCTCGGCTTCGGTGCCGCCGCGCTCGTCGGAGCAGATGTCATCCTCGCCGCTCCCGGCGGAGTGAACTCGGCCGCGCCGCTGCTCTCCCTCGCGCTCGGCGGACCGCTGCTGCTCGGCTTCATCTCGGCCATTGCGTTCGCCACGATCCTGGCCGTGGTGGCCGGGATCACGATCACCGCCGCGACCTCCTTCGCTCACGACATCTACATGAGCGTGATCAAGAAGGGCAAGGGTGACCCCGACGCCGAGGTCAAGGTCGCACGTCGTACCGTCGTCATCATCGGCATCCTCTCGATCGCCGGCGGCATCGGCGTGCAGGGGCAGAACATCGCCTTCCTGGTGGCCCTGGCCTTCGCCGTCGCGGCGAGCGCCAACCTGCCGACCATCCTGTACTCGCTCTTCTGGCGCGGCTTCACCACCCGCGGCGCCGTGTGGAGCATGTACGGCGGCCTTGCGGTCACCGTCGGTCTGATCATCTTCTCGCCGGTCTTCTCCGGCACGGAGACGTCGATGTTCGGTGCAGACGTCGACTTCGCCTGGTTCCCTCTGAGCAACCCCGGCATCATCTCCATCCCGGTCGGGTTCTTCCTGGGCTGGCTCGGCTCGGTCACCAGCACCCGCAAGGAAGACCCGCTGCTGGCCGCGGAAATGTCGGTGCGGTCCATGACCGGTTTCGGCGCCGAGAAGGCCTCCGAGCACTGATCGAAACCGTACAACCCTTATGACCACTACTCCCCTCGGCTGCACCCCAGCCGGGGGGAGTAGTGTCGTTTCGCGGGCCGGAGGGCCAGACCATCTGCCTACGCCGAGCCTTTGACGCATGACTGGAGAAGATTCTCAATGAAAGCTGCACGTTTCCGCGGCCAGAAAAACGTCCGCATTGAAAACATCGAAGATCCGGAGACCCGCAGCGGCACAGTGAAGATCGCAGTCGCCTGGTGCGGCATCTGCGGCACCGACCTTCATGAGTATCTCGACGGCCCGATCTTCATCTCGGCGCCCGGCCACCCGCATCCGCTTTCGCATGAATCCCTCCCGGTCACCATGGGCCACGAGTTCGACCTCACCAGCGAGGGCTTCGACACCCTGATCAACCACAACGACACCGCTGTGAAGATCCTGGTCCACCCCTAGGCAGAACGCTTGAGTGCGTCAGTCTTTGGGTGCCAGCGGCCCCCGCGCGACTCGCGTGGGGGCCGCCTGCGCAACCGGCTTGATCACGATCAGGTCCAGATTGACGTGGGCCGGGCGTTCGACGCTCGACACGATCGTCTCGGCAATATCTTCGGCGGTGAGCGGATTCGGCACCCCGGCGTAGGCCGCGGCAGCCTTCTCCGCATCACCGTTGAAGCGCACCAGCCCGAATTCCTCGGTCTGCACCATCCCGGGGGCAACCTCGATCACCCGGATCGGCTCGCCATTCAATTCCAGGCGCAAGACTTCCATCAGGGCGTGCGCGGCGAACTTCGCCGCGTTATACCCTCCACCTCCGAGGTAGGCGACATGACCCGCAATGGACGTGACCGTGACGATGTCGGCGGCGCCGCCCTCCGCCCGGATCCCGGCCCGCAGCAAGGGCAGCACGGCGCTCGTGACCCGCTTGACCGCGAGCACGTTGATCTCGAACATCCAGGCCCAGTCCTCGATCTTCGATTCCTCGACGGTGTCCAGCCCCACTGCGCCGCCCGCGTTGTTGACCAGCGCGTGCACCGGCCCGGACGCCGCGAGATAGTCGCGCAGCGCGTCCACGTCCGCCTGCCGGGTGAGGTCGGCCGTGAAGACCTGCGCCCCGGTCTCCGCCTGCAGCGTCGCGAGGCGGTCGGTGCGGCGAGCCACCCCCACCACATCCCAGCCCCGCTGGCGGAACAGGCGCACGGTGGCGGCACCGATCCCCGAACTCGCACCGGTCACAACGACTCTTTTTGTACCCATGGTCCCATTCTGGTCGGAGAAGCAGCATGATGAGCCCACGCGCCGCCGGAATACCGCACGTGCAGAAACGACGCGTGCCGCTCTGGGACAATGCGCGCTGGATCGCGATCGCCCTGGTTGTGCTCGGGCACGCCATCCTGAAACTCATCGCCGAGTCGGATGTCGCCTACGAGTTCTATCTGTTCGTCTACGCCTTCCACGTTCCGCTGTTCGTCGCCGTCAGCGGGTACTTCGCCCGGTCGGGCCCGCTCGGTACTCGCCAGCTGCATCGTCTGGTCACCGACATCGTGCTCCCCTACGTGATCTTCGAGACGATCTGGACAGTCGTGCACTGGCTACTCGGCGGCGAATTCCGCCTGGACTACTCGTCCCCCTCCTGGACCCTGTGGTTCCTGATCGCCCTCCTGGCCTGGCGCCTCGCCCTACCCTTCCTCGTGCTGCTGCGCCATCCGCTGCTGATCAGTGTGATCATCTCCGTCGGCGCCGGGTACTTCGCGTCGATCGACAGCACCTTCGCGCTGTCGCGCACGCTCGGGCTGCTGCCGTTCTTCGTCTTCGGCTGGCAGCTACGCCAGTGGAAGCTCACCGACCGCTGGCTGGGGCTGCACGCCACCGCGGTATGGCGCTGGCGGATCGGCGCGTTCACCCTGTTCACGGCACTGCTGGGCGTGATCGTGGCGAACATCGACGCCCTTCGTGAGGCGCAGGTGCGCCAGTTCCTGCTCTACGACGAGGCCTACCCGGCGTTCGGCTACGACCAGCTCTGGGCCGGCGTCATCCGTCTGGGTCTGCTGCTGCTCGCGTTCGCCCTCATCGTGGCATTCCTGGTGCTCATGCCCCGGCGACGGCTCTGGTTCACGCCCTACGGCGCGGCCACGATGTACATCTACCTGCTGCACAGTTTCGTGCTGTTTCTCCTGCGCGAGAGCGGGGTGCTCGGCGGACCCCAGCCGGGCTGGGTGCTGCCCGCGATGATCGGGTTCAGCGTGCTGATCTCCATCGCCCTCTCGCAGCGGATCGTGCGCAGGGTGTTCCACCCGCTGATCGAGCCGCGCGCCCGCTGGCTGTTCCGCAAGAAGGCGCGCACCGACACCGGCACTATCGTGCTTCCGCACCTCGACGCGCCTGCCGGCACGCTCGCCGCCGAGCCTCCCGCAGAGCCTCCCGCAGACGCACCGCCCGCAGACCCTGCCGTCGGCACACCGCGCGACACGCCGCGCTGACCGCTTCGTGACGCTGTGTTGCGGTGTCCGTTGCCAGCTCGACAACCCCCTGCCTAGAATCGCTGGCAGAGCGCTGGAAGGTCCACGCTCGTCGAGGATCACCCGGGAGATCACCTCATGAGCGACAACGCTGCAGACTGGAAGTTTGAAACCAAGCAGGTGCACTCCGGTGCCCAGCCCGACCCGACCACCAATGCCAGGGCCACCCCGATCTACCAGACCACGTCCTACGTGTTCGACAGCGCCCAGCACGCGCAGAACCTGTTCGCACTGGCCGAATTCGGCAACATCTACACCCGTATCATGAACCCGACCCAGGCCGTCGTCGAAGAGCGCGTCGCCGCCCTCGAAGGGGGCACCGCAGCCCTGCTCCTGGCCTCGGGCCAGGCCGCCTCCACGTTCGCGGTGCTGAACATCGCCCAGGCCGGCGACCACATCGTCTCGTCGAGTTCAATCTACGGCGGAACCTACAACCTGTTCAAGTACACGCTGGCCAAGCTGGGCATCGAGACGACCTTCGTCGAGAACCAGGACGACCCCGAGGAGTGGCGCCGGGCGCTGCGCCCCAACACCAAGCTCTTCTTCGCCGAGACCATCGGCAACCCCAAGATCAATGTGCTCGACATCCGTCTCGTGGCCGATGTGGCGCACGCCGGCGGGGTGCCGCTCATCGTCGACAGCACCATCGCCACCCCCTACCTGATCCGCCCGTTCGAGCACGGCGCGGACATCGTCGTCCACTCGGCGACCAAGTTCCTCGGCGGCCACGGTGCCGTCATCGGCGGCGTCATCGTCGACGGCGGCACGTTCGAATGGTCCAAGAACGTGGAGAAGTTCCCCGGCCTCACCGAGCCGGACCCGTCCTACCACGGCGTCAGTTACACGGGCGCGGTCGGCGACGGCATCGCCTACATCATCAAGGCGCGCGTGCAGCTGCTGCGCGACCTCGGATCCGCGATCGCCCCGGCAAGCGCCTGGCAGCTCATCCAGGGCATCGAGACTCTCAGCCTGCGCATCGAACGCCACGTGCAGAACGCCCAGGACATCGCGGAGCGGCTCGAGAACCACCCCGACATCGCCTCGGTCAACTACGCCGGCCTGCCGTCGAGCCCCTGGTACGCCGCCGCCAACACCTACGCGCCCCGCGGTGTCGGCGCCGTGCTGTCCTTCGAGTTGAAGGGCGGAGTGGATGCCGGTCGCGCCCTCGTCGACAACCTTTCCCTGTTCAGCCACCTGGCCAACATCGGCGACGTGCGGTCGCTCGTCATCCACCCGGCCTCGACCACGCACGCGCAGCTCACCCCGGAGCAGCAGCTCACGGCCGGTGTGACGCCGGGCCTGGTACGCCTCTCCGTCGGCATCGAGAACATCGCCGATCTGAAGGCCGACCTTGAGACCGGCCTGGCGGCCGCCCGCGCGGTTGTGCAGGCATCCCGCGCCAACGCCTGACACGCCCCCAGCCGCTGCCAATCCGGATGGGTATCCCCCCCCCCAGGCGGGTGGGTAACCAATTCGACGGAGATTTTGCCCTCAATACCCGGTTTCGGCCCGTTTCAGGCCAAAATCGGCAAAATCTCCGTCGAATTCGTTCGGGTGGCGAGCTGATTCGGCTCCGCCGAGTGCGAACGGAGTGCGAACGGAGTGCGAACAGAGTGGAAACCGAGTGGAAACCCAGTGCAACCCGAGTGAAAACCGGGTGCGGCCCGAGTGCCGGCCGGGTACTCCGCGGCGGCGGCCGGGCGCGCGGTGCGCTCACCAGACGGTGCGGTGACAATAAGCCGGAAGGGCTGTTCACCCGGCAGAATAGGGAGCCTATGGACTGGCAATATTCGGCAGACACCGTCCCGTCGAGCTTCGTGACCGAAGCCCAGGCGCGGTCGCTGCTCGGCAAACCCCCGGCGACGGGTGCGTGGCGCGACGGCGACCCCGTGGGGAACCGTCGTTTCCTCGACGTCGGTGCGCTGCACTTTGAGGGGGGCAGCAGCCTCGGCGCCGTGCGGATCGCCTACGAGACGTGGGGCGAACTGTCCCCGAGCGGCGACAACGCCGTGCTCGTGCTGCACGCCCTCACCGGCGACAGCCACCTGGTCGGCCCGGCCGGCCACGGCCACCCGACCGCGGGCTGGTGGAGCAGGATCGTCGGCCCCGGCCTGGCCATCGACACCGACCGCTGGTTCGTGGTTGCCCCGAACATGATCGGTGGCTGCCAGGGCAGCACCGGTCCGGCCTCCCTCGCCCTGGACGGCTCCGAATGGGGCACCCGCTTTCCCTACCTCACCATTCGCGATCAGGTCGCCGCGCAGGTCGCCTTCTCAGACCATCTCGGCATCGACCGTTGGGCCGCCGTCGTCGGCGGCTCGATGGGCGGGATGCACGCGCTCGAGTGGGCCATCGAGCATCCGTCCCGGGTCGCCCGCCTGGCAATCCTCGCGGCACCGCCGGTGACGACCGCCGATCAGATCGCGCTGAATTCGGTGCAGATCGAAGCCATCCGCAGCGACCCGCTCTTCCGCTCCGGCGACTACTACGACGCCGCGGATGGCGACGGCCCGACCCGCGGCCTCGCCCTGGCCCGGCGGATGGCGCTGCTGAACTACCGCAGCTCCGAGGAGCTCAACCTGCGCTTCGAGCGCGGCTGGCAAAGCGAGATCAGTCCGCTCGGCGCGGGCGGCCGCTTCGCCGTCGAGTCCTACCTCGATTTCCACGGCAACAAGTTCACCCGGCGGTTCGACGCGAACAGCTACATCGTGCTGGTCGAGGCCATGAACTCGCACGACATCGGCCGCGGCCGCGGCGGTGTCGCATCCGCCCTCTCCCGCATCGATGCGCTCAGCGTCGTCGTCGGCATCGACAGTGACCGCCTCTTCCCCCTCGAGGGCCAACAGGTCATCGCCGCCCACCTGCAGGGCAACATCGACGACACGGATGCCGTCACGCTCCACTCCGGCTTCGGCCACGACGGTTTTTTGATCGAGAACGAGGCCATCGGCGCGCAACTTCTGCGCGTTCTGAGCCGTCCCGCTCCCTCGCATCGAGCTTGACACGGTCCCGGATCAAGACGACGTCGACCGGCAGGCCACGGAACGCGACACCCTCGTGAACCGAGTCGTGCCCGTGAATGAGACGTACCCTGACTCGAGACGTACCCGATGAGAGGACACGCGCCATGAAACCCGGTTCCGTTATCATGTTGATCTTTGGCGCGATCCTCTCCCTGCTCGGCTTCTCGCTGGCCCTGGCCGGGGCGACGACCGCCGTGGTCAACGCGCAGGGCGAGGACGGCTACATCACCAGCCCCGCCCGCTCGTTCTCGGTACAGTCGTTCGCGCTCACCTCGCCCCGGATCGGCTCGATCGAGCTCCAGGACGTCCCGGCGGACATCGGCACTCTCCGACTCCGCGCGCTCTCCACCTCCACAGCGGACGTCTTCATCGGCGTCGCGTCTCAGGCCGACGTCGACCGCTACCTGGCCGGAGTGAATAGCACCGAGCTGCGTGACCTGAACATCAATCCCTTCCGTGCGGTGTACCGCGACATTCCGGGCAGCCGCGCTCCCGAAGCCCCCGGCGCCCAGGACTTCTGGGTGTCCTCCGCCGAGGGTCCCGGCACTCAGGAGATCGACTGGGATCTGACGAGCGGCAGCTGGGCGGTCGTCGTCATGAACGAGGATGCCAGTTCCGGCGTCTCAGTCGCCCTGCAGGCCGGCATTCGCCTCGGGTTCCTCGCCCCGCTGGCGGTGGGGCTGCTTCTGGTCGGCCTGTTCATCCTTCTCATCGGCCTGGTGCTGACCGTGTTCGGGGCAATCGGCCTGGGCCGCGGCACACTGCCCGCAACCAGGCCCGGCGCCACGCCCGACACACCGCTCGGAGCAGCAACTTTCGTCGGCGCAGGCCCACCCGGGGCGACCGCGGTCCCTGCCCATCCCGGTGGGCGGACGTTTCCCGCCCGGTTGACCGGAACCCTCGACGAGGGGCTGTCCCGCTGGTTGTGGTTGGTGAAGTGGATCCTGATCTTCCCGCACGTGGTGGTGCTGCTGTTCCTCTGGTTCGGGTTTGTCGTCACCACCATCGTCGCCGGGTTCGCCATCCTGTTCACCGGTCGATACCCGACGGCCCTCTTCCAGTTCAACGTCGGGGTGCTGCGCTGGAGCTGGCGGGTGTCCTTCTACGCCTACTCGGCGCTCGGCACCGACCGGTACCCCCCCTTCAGCCTGGCGTCGTCGGCCGACTATCCCGCCGATCTGCAGGTCGATTACCCGGAGCGCCTCTCGCACGGGCTCGTTCTGGTCAAATGGTGGCTATTGGCGATTCCGCACCTGCTGATCGTGGCGGCCTTGACCGGAAGTGCGACGATCTGGCGGAACGACGAGGGCGACTCGGTCTCGAACACCGTCCCGTCCCTGATCGGGGTCCTGGTGCTGATCGCCGCGGTCATCCTCCTCTTCACCGGCCGGTACCGGCGCAGCCTGTTCGATCTGATCCTCGGCATCGACCGCTGGATCTTCCGGGTGGCCGTCTACACCGCACTGTTCCGCGACGAGTACCCGCCGTTCCGCCTCGACCAGGGCGGCGCCGACACCCCGGAGGCCGCGGTCACACGAGCACCGATCACACCCGCCGCACCTGCCGGCGGAGCGGCGTCGAGCACGCCCTGAGTCGCCGGTCACGCCCGTCGGTAACGCCGTCGGTCGCGCGGACGCCGACGGATGCCACGGAGCGCGCGGGGGAACGGACACCGGGCCGGTAGGGTTCTGTATAGAGGGCAAATGGGGTGAGAGCGCCGCTATGCAACGAATCTACAAGGAACGTGACCGTCTGCTCCGCAGAGCGGCTCGCCTGTGCGGATTGGCCGGCTCGGCCGCCGCGCTCCTCGCGATGCTTGTCCCGGGCGGCTTGACCGTGAGCACCCTGGCCCGGAGCCTGCCACTGCTGCTGCTGCTGGTGGCCGGCCAGTACCTGCTCGGCCGGTCCGGCCGGATGCGCTGGGTCGCCTTGATCTTGGTCTCCGGCATCGCCGTGATCCTGCTCGTGGGCTGGTCGGGCCAGCGTGCCACCGGCCTGAACCTCGTCGAGCAGGCCATCATCGGCGGCATCGCCGCCGGAGCCCTGAGCTGCGTCGCCCTCGTGCTCGTTGTCAGCGCCGCCCGCCTGCTGGTGCTGTCCCTGGCATTCGGTGCGACCGTTGCCAGCGTGCTCGCCGCCACCCGCGCCTCGTCCGACGCCACCGTGCCTCTCCTGCTCACCTTCAGCGTCTGGCTTGCCATCGCCCTGGTGGCCTGGTGGCTGGCCCAGAGCGTGCCGCGCGTCATGGCGCGCATCGCCTTCATCGGCCGCGCCCACCTCGCCGAGCGCCATGCCAGCGAGCTCGAAGCCCAACGCCGGCAGGATGCCCGGCTGCTGCACGACACCGTGCTGGCCACCCTCACCCTCCTCGCGCACTCCGGCGTCGGCGTCAGCCCGGCCGCACTGCGCCAACAGGCCGGCGACGACGCCCGGTTGCTGCGGCAGCTACGGCTCGGCGGCCTCCCCACCCCGCGCCGCTCCGGGGTCTACACGCTCGAGCCGGCCACCGAGTCAATGCTCGGAAGCACCCTCGAATCGGTCAAGCAGCGGTTCGGGCGGATGGGACTCGATGTGGACTGGCACGGCAGCGGACAGGTTCTTCTGCCCAGCGACGTGCTCGACTCCTTCCTCCTCGCCCTCGGCGAGTGCCTCGAGAACGTGCGACGTCACGCCGGCGTCGCCCGCGCCGACGTGACGATCACTGATGACGACACAACCGTGCGCGCCATGGTCACCGACGCAGGGGTCGGCTTCGACCTCAGCGGCGTTAGCGCCGAACGCCTCGGTTTCGCCGAATCGGTCGTGGCCCGCCTGCGTGACGTGGGCGGCAACGCCCGCCTCTTCTCCTCCCCCGGCTCCGGCACCACGGTCGTGCTCGAGGTGCCCAAGTGACCGTCCCCGGCATCGTCGACGCCCGCCGCCGTGACGCGCGCCGCGCTGCGGCGGCGGGCGGGTCCGACCAGCCGAGCAATCAGGACCGCCAGGAACGCCGGGCTTACCGGCGCAGTTTCCGACGCCCCGAACGCACCGAGCAGACCACGCGCGCCAACCAGAGCGGCCTGGGTGGCCGCCACCTCGGCATCGGCCTGACGTTCAGCGGCGGCTTCATCACCCTGTTCCTGTTCGGGCAGTTCGCCGTGCAGTGGTCCGAATATCCCGACCCGACGCCCAGCCTCATCGCGTGGGGTCTCCTGATGGCGACCACGGTCCTGGCATTGATCACGGTGCAGCGCCTTTCGGCTCGGATGCCGGACTGGCTGTTCGCCGCGGCCATCGCCGCCGGCGCCGCCGTGGTGGCGCTCGACCTGATCGGGTCGTGGGGCGAAACCGACTCCGGCGTCTACCCGACCGCCGCCGCCGCCGTCGGCACCCTGCTCATCTCCCTGGCCACCGTGCGCCGCGGGCACGACCTCGTCTCGGCCGCGATGGCGCTCGGCCTGCTTCTCTTCCTCGGGGCGCTCACCGAGGAGCGCGCCGATCCGCTCACCTTCGCCCCCGACCTCCTTGCGATCAGCCTCGCCATCCTGCCTCCGCTGCTCGGCGTCGCCACGGTGCGGGGATTCCGCCGGATGGCCCAGCGTGAGCTCGACCTGGTGCTGGTGCAGAGCACCATCTCCCAGCCGCAGTTCGCGGTGGGGATGTTCGCCTCCGAGGAACTCGCCCGTATCGACCTCGACGCGGAGACTCTGCTCGACGACGTCGCGAAGGGTCGCACGGCGCTGCCGCTGAGTTCCGAGAAGTCGACGACGGCGGCAGACCTCGCCACGCAACTGCGGCTGCACCTGATCCGGGGCCGCCGGGAGACCTGGCTGCACCACGCGATCACCGAGTCCGAGTTCCTGGGACCGTCCGTCGGCCTGCACGACCCGGCGGGGCTGGCCGGCATGCTCAACCCTGACCAGCGCGATGCCCTTCTGCGCACGATCTGGCTGCTGATCAGCGACACAACCCGCGACGAGGCATCCGTTTCGCTCTCTCTCGGTCCGATCCGACCCACGCACGGCGTCTCCGCTCGCCAGAAGTTACGATTTCCGATCGAATTGACCACGACGGGTGTGCCACGACGTCGAGTGGACCCCGAGACGTGGCAAGCTATCCGAATAGTCGGCCCTCACGTCGATTCCAGCCGGGACGGAAGTCTGCATCTGGAAATCGAATGCAGTATCGACAATCCCGCGGATGCTTAGGGTCCGTGGAACTACGCTGTTGAGCTTCTCATTCGGGGCCAGAAGCACAAGGAGACAGAAGTGACGAACACGACCACGTTGAGCACTGAGGCGCCGAGCAAGGACAACCCCATCCGGTTGGCCCTCGTCGACGACCACCGCATGCTGTTGGGGGCCCTCACCGAGTGGATCCGGGGGGCCGCGGACGACATCAACATGGTCGCCGCCGTCACCACCTGGCCCGAGCTGCTCACCCACCCCGAATTTCCCGTCGACGTCGTGCTCCTCGACCTCGACCTCAAAGACAACATCCCGGTCTCACTGAAGATCTCGACGCTCAAGACGGCCGGCGTGAAGACGGTGTTGATGAGCACCTATTCCGAGGCCGGGCTCGTGCGCGAGGCGCTGGCTGCCGGTGCGCTCGGCTACCTGGTGAAGAGCGAAGAGGCAACGATGATCGTCGAGGCGATCCGCTCCGCCTATGACGGCGACTCCTTCATCTCGGCCGAACTGGACGAGGCCCTCAACAACGGCGCGAACGGCGGTTCTCCCCGCCTTAGCGCGCAGGAGCGCCGGGTGATGGCCCTCTACGGCGCGGGCGAGCCGGTCAAGGCCGTCGCGCACCAGCTCGGCATCTCCGAGGAGACCGCCAAGAGTTACCTCAAGCGCATCCGGGAGAAGTACCGCCTCGCGGGCTTCGACGTGGGAACCAAGGTCGCCCTGCGCAAGCGCGCCATCCACGACGGCATCCTGCTCCAGGGCGACTGACTTCGGCGCTGCCGAACGGCCCGGCTGCCGAACGGCCCGGCTGCCTCGCGCCGACCACGCCGGCCACGCGGATCGCCTGGGTGCCGTCCGGGAGCTCCACACCGTTCCCGCGCCGGGTGCGGTCCAGGAGGAACGTCCCCACGGTGAGCAACAGGGCGAAGAAGCTTTGGCCCAGGCCGATCCAGACCGGGGCGACGTAGCCGAAGTTGCCCGCGATGGCGAGGCCGTGAGCAGGTCTGCCTCCAGAGTACGGGGCCGGTGGCCCGAACGAATTCGACGGAGATATCGCTCTAAACAGTGCGTTTGGGCTCAAAAGCGAGGGTTTGACCCAGAATCTCCGTCGAATTGATTAGACGCCCGGTACGGCGTTCCGCCGGGGTCAAACAGCGCCCCGCGGTATGGTCGGCTCTGACTCCCGGAGAGCGATGCAACCAGATGGGATTCACTTGGCTACGCGGCCGGTGTGGCGGCCGTCGATGCTGCGGCCTCGGCCAGCGCCGCCTCGAGGCGCTCGACCTTCCCGGTCAGCTCCCCGGTGCGGCGGCCCCGGATGTCGGCCTTGAGCACCAGGGACACCCGCGGCCCCCAGGCTCCGACGGCTTCAGTGGCGGCCTTGACCACCGCGAAGACCTCGTCCCAGTCGCCCTCGATGGTGGTGAACATCGAATCGGTGTGGTTGGGCAGCCCGGATGCGCGCACGATGCGCACGGCCGCGGCGACCGCGTCGTGCACCGACCCTTCGTCATCGTGGGAGCCGGACGGGGCGACGGAAAATGCAACCAGCATGGGGTTACTCCTTTTGATAGGGGGTGGGTGGGAACAGGATCTGCCACACGGCCCAGCCGAGCAGCACGACCTCCAGCACGTTGCGCACGGTCAGCACCAGCACCAGAGCCGGGTCTGCCACGAGCAAGAGGTCGTAGAAGTGCGGGTAGACGAGTTGGGTCAGGGCCGCGATGACAAGCCCGAGCACAGCCGGGAGCCGCCAGGCACGCCCCCGCACCAGCAGCCCGAAAATGATGGGCGCGGCCAGCCAGGTCGTGAACTGCGGCGAGCCGACCTTGTTGACGACGATCAGGGTCAGCACCAGGGCCAGCGCCAGCGGCGGGAACAGGCCGGCCGGTTCGGCGCCTGCACGCATCCGCTGGCAGGCCAGGAGCACCACGGCCAGCCCGCAGAGGGCGAGCAGGGGGGTCATCGCCACGATGGCGACGTTCGTGCCGGTGCCGATGATCTGGAAGGTGAGGATCTGCCGGTCGTAGTAGAGGTAACTGCCCGGCAGACCCAGCGCGGCCGGCCACATCCAGAGGCCGGCGACCGGGGACTCGATCTGGATGCCGCGGTTCGTCTGCTCGCCGACGAAGCTGAGCACGTTCGGCCCGCTGCCGAGCCCGAGCGCCACCAGCACGATGCCCAGGCTCGTGCCGGCCGCGGCGACGAGCACCCGCCAGCGGTCCTTCGAGACGACGAATAGCGCGATCACCAGGGCCACCGGCCAGATCTTCACCCAGGTGACCAGAGTCAGCAGCACGGTGCCCCAGACCGGCCGGGCGCCGACGAACAGCAGTGCGGCGATCGCCAGCGGCACGGTGACCGCATCGATCCGGGCGAGGGCGACGGGCCCGAGCAGCAGCAGGAAACCCAGCCACCAGGCCGCCGCGGCCAGGGCACGCCGGTTGCGGCCCCGCCCGAGCAGCAGCGCGAAGGTCCCGGCGTTCAGCAGGGTCACGAGCCCGAGCCAGCCGGCGGCGTAGAGGTCGGGGCCGAACGCGAGCGGCGCCAGGATGGGCAGGAGGGCCAGCAGCGGGTAGACGAAGCCGGTGGTGATGCCCACGACGTCGGCACCGGATGCCGCGTCGGTCGCCCAGCCGAGGTAGACGACCTCCACATCGCCCAGCGGCCAGCCGGGGGACGCGAAACAGAGCCACCAGAGCACGCCGTGCACCAGTGCGAAGCCGGCCCAGAGCAGCGTTCGCGATGTCGGCACGCCGGCTCCGGCGGCCAGGTGTTCTGCGACGGATTGGGGCACGCTCCACCTTCGCACACCCCCACGGCTCCGCCGCCGCACCGGGACAGTCAGCGCGGGGCCCAGCGCGGCGGTCAACGCGAGCCGAGCAGGTCCGCGATCGTGGCCGGCACCGCGCCGGCGATGTCGAGCGCGGTGATCGGACCTCCGTTGGACGCCCGGGCCGCTGCCCGGGCGTGCACCAGGGCGGCCGTCGCCGCGAGATGGGCCGGCGCGGCGGCATCCGTCTGGATCGCCCGTGAATGCGTGGCCAGGAGGGCGCCGAGGATGCCGCCAAGCACGTCCCCGGATCCGGCCGTCGCCAGCCAGGAGGGCGCCTTCGACACCGTCAGCCGGGTGCCGTCGGGCGCCGCGATCCAGGTGACGCTTCCCTTGAGCAGCACCGTGACGCCCAGGCCGGACGCGGCGCGCACGGCCCACTCTCCCGGCGCAGCGGCCACCTCGGAGCCGGCCACCGACTCGCCCTGCGGGGAGAGCAGGCGGGTAAGCAGCCGGGCGAGTTCGCGGTAGTGCGGGGTGATCACGACGGGCCCGGTCGCCCGGCCGACCAGGTCGAGGGCCCCAGCATCGCACACCGTGGGCAGCCCCTCGGCCAGGGCGCCGAGCAGCGCGGCCTCGGTCACCCGGTCGCGCGCGGCGGCGTCCTGGCCCGAGCCGAGCAGCCAGGCCTGCACCTGCCCGGGGGCGGTGACGGCCTCCGGGCGTCGCTGCAGCACCAGGTCGGACGCCCGTCTCGGGCCGAGGTAGCGCACCATCCCGACCCCGGTGCGGAGGGCCGCCTCGACTCCGAGCACCGCGGCCCCGGGGTACTCGTCGGAGCCCGTGCGCACGCCCAGCACGCCGCGGCGGTACTTGTCGTCGTCCGCCCGGGGAACCGCGATCCGCTCGCGCGCCCGTGCGTCGTCCCATTCCAGCCATCCCCGTGGTTCGCTCATGCACTCACGATAGGTTGTTTTGAGTGCGTCGGGCCGGCCGCTTCGCCCGCCCACTCGACCCTTGGGGGAAATCCGTGGCTGTTGCCGCCCTGTTCGAACCGTTCACCGTGCGCGACGTCACCCTGCGCAACCGCATCTGGGCGGCGCCGATGTGCCAATACGCGGTGCGGGAGAAAGACGGCGTCCCGCGGGACTGGCACCTCGTTCACCTGGGCGCGCTGGCCGCGGGCGGCGCCGGCCTGATCCTGGTCGAGGCAACCGCGATCAGCCCGGAGGGCCGCATCTCCCACGCCGACACCGGCCTCTGGAACGCGGAACAGACCGCCGCCTGGGCACCGATCGTGGCCTTCCTTCATGCGCAGGGCGCGAAGGCCGGCATCCAGCTTTCCCACGCGGGGCGCAAGGCTTCCGTCTGGCCGGCCTGGGGCGGAGACCGGCACGGCACTATGGCGACGGATGACGGCGGCTGGCCGACCGTGTCGGCCTCGGCCGTGCCGTTCCCCGGCTACGCACCGCCCGTGGCCCTGGATGCCGCGGGCATCCAGGGAATCGTTGACGGGTTCGCTTCCGCCGCGCTCCGGGCGGTGGAGGCCGGGTTCGACGTCGTGGAGCTGCACGCGGCGCACGGCTACCTGCTGCACCAGTTCCTGTCCCCGCTGAGCAACCGGCGCACCGACGGGTTCGGCGGCGGGCTGCCGAACCGGGCCCGCCTGCTGCTTCAGGTCGTGGCCGCCGTGCGCGCGGCCATCGGCGAGGAGCGCGCCCTGTTCGTGCGGTTCTCCGCCACGGATTATACCCCGGGCGGCTGGACCGAAGACGAGACGGCCGAGGTCGCCGGCTGGGCCGCGGCCGCCGGGGCCGACTTCTTCGACATCTCCTCCGGCGGCAACGTGACCGGGGTGCGCATCCCGCTGGGTCCCGGCTACCAGGTGCCGCTCGCCGAGCACGTGAAAACGGCGGCGGACGTGCGGGTCAGCGCCGTGGGGCTGATCACCACCGCGCACCAGGCCGAGCAGATCGTGGCATCCGGCCGGGCCGACGCGGTCCTTCTGGGCCGCGAACTCCTGCGCGACCCGCACTTCCCGCTGCGGGCCGCCCACGAGCTCGGCGCCGGCGTGGACTACTGGCCGCCGCAGTACCTGCGCGCCCGGTGGCCGGCCGCCTGAGAACGGCTACAGGCGGCGGGTCGCGTCCTGCACTTCGCCGACCAGCTCTTCGATGATGTCCTCGAGGAACAGCACCCCCACGGTCTCACCGGTCGCGGTGAACGAGCGCGCCAGGTGCGCGCCGGAACGCCGCATGGTGGCCAGGGCATCTTCGAGGTCGGTGTCCTCGAAGATCGACGCCAGCAAACGGATGCGCTTGCCCGGGATCGGCTCCGCGTAGCTGCCCTGCCCGACCGAGGTGGCCGTGTCGCCGTCGAGGTCGATGACGTCCTTCAGGTGAACGTACCCGGTTGGTTCACCGGACTCGTTCACCAGAACATAACGGGAGAAACCGTGTCTGGTGACGGCCTTCTCCACGTCTGCGGGGGTGGCCGCCTCGGGCAGGCTGATCAGGCCGTCGAGGTTCACCGCGACGTCCCGCACCTTGCGGGTGGTGAACTCGAACGTGGCGCTGAGTGCCCCGGTGCCGTCCCGCAGCACGCCCTCCCGGGTCGACTGGGAGACGATGGTCGCCACCTCGTCCAACGTGTAGGTGCTGGTGGCCTCCTCCTTGGGCTGGACCCCGAACATTCGCACCACCAGGTTGGCGGTGGCGTTGAGCGTCACGATCACGGGCTTGACCAGGCGGCCGAAGAAGACGAGCGGCGGGGCGAGCACGAGCACGGCCCGGTCGGGGATGGAGAACGACAGGTTCTTCGGCACCATCTCACCGAACACGACGTGCAGGTAGGAGACCAGCAGCAGCGTGATCACGAAGGCGATCACGCCGATGGCCTCCTCCGGTAGCGGGGTCAGGCCCAGCGGGATCTCGAGCAGGTGGTGGATCGCCGGCTCCGAGACGTTCAGGATGAGCAGCGAGCAGACCGTGATGCCCAGCTGGGTGGTCGCCAACATGAGGGTGGCGTGTTCCATCGCCCACAGCGCTGTGATTGCGCGCTTCTTGCCGGCCTCGGCGAGAGGTTCGATCTGGGACCGGCGCGCGGAGATAACCGCGAATTCCGCGGCGACGAAAAAGGCGTTGGCCGCGAGCAGCACGACCAGCCAGACCAGCCCCGCCCAGTCACTCATTGTCACTCACCGTGCGCTCCGTGCCGTTCTTCTTGCGGTCACCCTTTTTGTCCAACTTTTTTTCGGATTTCTTGTCGGTCCTGGTACCGCGGTCACCCCGGGCAGGCTCGCCGCCCTCCTCGGGCTCGACGGGCTCGCTGCAGGGTGTGAAGCGGAGCCGGTCGATCCGTCGGCCGTCGAGGCGTTCCACGGACAGCACGCCGCCGGCCAGCTGCACGACGTCGCCGACCACGGGCAGGCGACCTAATTCGCTCATCACGAACCCACCCACGGTTTCGTAGGGGCCGTCCTCCGAGATCACGATGCCCGTGCGGTCGAGCAGCTCGTCCGGGCGGAGCATGCCAGGGAATGTCAGAGAGTCGGTAGACAACACCACACCGGCGCGGGTGCGGTCGTGCTCGTCGGCAACCTCTCCGACGAGTTCCTCGACCAGGTCCTCGAGCGTGGCCACTCCGGCCGTGCCGCCGTATTCGTCGACGACGATGGCCATCTGGTAACCGCGGCCGCGCAGCTCGATCAGCAGTCCGTCGAGTTTCATGGTCTCGGGCACCCGGATGGCCTCGGACTGCAGGGCCGATACCGGGACATCCGCCCGGCGACGTCGGGGAACGGCCACGGCCTGCTTCACGTGCACGATCCCGACGATATCGTCGACGCCCTCGTCGACGACTGGGAAGCGGGAATACCCGGTTTGGCGGGTGAGGTCGATGACGGCCTGGGCGGAGGCGGTGCGCTCGATGCTGGCCACCCGCGGGCGGGGCGTCATCACGTCCGAGGCGGTATGCCCGGAGAAGAGCAGCGTGCGGTGCAGGAGTGTGGCGGTGTCTTTCTCCAGCAGCCCGGCACTGGCCGAGCGCCGCACGAGGGAGGACAGCTCCTCCGCGGTGCGCGCCCCGGACAGCTCTTCCTTCGGCTCGATCCCGATCGACCGCAGCACACCGTTGGCGCTGCCGTTGAGCACGACGACGGCTGGTTTGAACACGGTCGTGAACAGTGTCTGGAACGGGATGACCAGCTTCGCGGTCTGCACGGGCAGGGCGAGGGCGAAATTCTTCGGCACCAGCTCGCCGATGATCATCGAGGCGAGTGTGGCGACGATGACCGCGGTCGTGACCGCGACGACCGGCACCACCGCCGTGGACAGCCCCAGGCCGATCAGCGACGGCGACAGCAGCATGGTCAGAGCCGGCTCCATGGTGTAACCGGTGAGCAGGGTGGTGAGAGTGATGCCCAGTTGGGCGCTGGAGAGGTGCGTCGAGGTGATCCTGAGTGCGGCGATGGTCAGGCCGAGTCGGGTCTCTCCTCGATCGCGGCGGGCCTCGAGCTCCGACCGGTCCAGGTTGACCAGGGCGAACTCGCTGGCGACGAACAGGCCGGTGCCGATGGTGAGGAGGAGCCCCGCGGCGAGCATGATCCACTCATACATGGCGGACCTCGACGACGGCGGCGCCGAAGTTCATGACCGAGACGCCGTTCGGGTGACGGGAAGAATTTCCGGGCGAGAAACCGGGCGCATGCGCAGGAGGGGGGTCGTCCATTATTCCGCTCAGTCTACCGCCCGGCACCGAGGCCACGAGTCGTTCTCGGGTGTCAGGCCCCCCACCTCTACCAGGAGACGGGCAGGGCCTTGCCCTCCTCGTAGCCGGCCGCCGATTGGATCCCGACCAGCGAACGGGTGTGGAACTCCGCGACCGAGGTCGCGCCCGCATAAGTGAACGAGCTGCGCACGCCGGAGGTGATCATGTCCAGCAGGTCCTCGACGGACGGCCGCAGCGGGTCCAGGTAGATCTTCGAGCTGGAGATCCCCTCGGCAAAGAGCGTCTTGCGGGCCAGCCCGTAGGCGTCGAGGCGGTCGAACCGCTGGCGCACAGCCCTGGTGGAGGCCATCCCCCAGCTCTCCTTGTAAATGCCGCCGGCGGCGTCCCGATCGAGCAGGCCGGGTGCCTCGATCGTGCCGGCGAACCAGGATCCGATCATGACGGATGCCGCGCCGGCGGCGAGCGCGAGCGCCACGTCGCGCGGGTAGCGCACCCCGCCGTCGGCCCATACGTGCGCTCCGAGTTCCCGGGCGGCGGCCGCGGTCTCGAGCACGGCCGAGAACTGGGGGCGGCCGACCGCCGTCATCATGCGCGTGGTGCACATGGCGCCGGGGCCGACGCCGACCTTTACGATGGTGGCGCCGGCGCCGACGAGGTCACCCACGGCATCCGCGGTCACGACGTTGCCGGCCACGATGGGGATGCCGAGGCCCAGGTCGGCGACGATCTCGATCGCCCGCGTCATGCCGCCCTGGTGGCCGTGCGCGGTGTCGATCACGAGAACGTCGACCCCCGCGGCGACGAGCGCCCGGGCCTTGGCCGCGATGTCGCCGTTGATGCCGACCGCCGCGGCCACGCGCAGTCGGCCCTGCGCGTCCAGCGCGGGCTGATACAGGGTGGAGCGAAGCGCGCTCTTGCGGCTGAGGGTGCCGATCACCCGGCCGTGGTGCTGCACGGTGGCGAAGTCGAGCTCGGCCGCGGTCATCACGTCGAAAGCGCGGCGCGGGCCTTCGATATCGTCGGCGTCGAGGGAGGTCATCGTGCCGTGCAGGAGGTCTCCGAGGAGCGCGTCGGGCAGCGCCGTCGCCAGCCGGGACGCGTCGATGGCACCCAGGTAATCGCCGTTCTGGTCGTTGATGACCAATCCCTGGCCGGCCACAGCCGGCACCTGCCGCAGGGCGAGCGCCACGGTGTCCCCCGGGGCGAAGTTGAAGGGGGTGTCGAAGCGGGTGGATTGGGCCTTGACCCAGCGGATCGCGGCGTCGAGATCCTGCAGGTGCATGTCCTGCGGCAGCACGCCGAGCCCGCCGCGGCGAGCGAGCGCGGCCGCCAGGCGCGGCCCGGTGACCGAGTTCATGTTCGCCGAGACGATGGGGATGGTGGCGCCGCTGCCGTCGCCCGGGGCGAGGGAGACATCGAGGCGGCTGCTCACATCCGATTGACTCGGCACAAGGAAGACGTCGGAATACGTGAGGTCGTGGCTGGGTACCGCTCCATAGAACTGCATGGAAATAACGCTAGCGCCCCGCGGGGATGCCCGCAGCCAGGCCCGAGGGGATTAGGCTGGACGAGCAGACCGCGCCGGGCGTGCACGACCGCTCTGGACATTCAAAATCAACGTAGAGAGTGGGAACCGGCTGTGTCAAGCCAGTTGACCGGTAGTGGATCCGACGAGACGACGTCGGGTGAATTCGGAGCGAACGAGTGGCTCGTCGACGAACTGTACGAACGGTACCTCGTCGACAAGAAGCTGGTGGACGAGTCCTGGTGGCCCGTCCTCGAGAGCTACCACCGGACCGCGAACGGCCGCAGCGACGGTTCAGAGGCTCCCGCGAGCAGCGCACCCGCAGGCGACGCGCCCGCCGTGATCGCTCCCGACGTGACCACGCCCGCGGCAAGCGCCCCCGCAACCCCGGCCGCCTCAGCGGCGGAGCCGGCCCCGATCACGGCACCCATCCCCGTCGTCGGCGGGCAGCGCACCGCGCGCACGACGTCCAGCGCGCCCAAGCGGGTCCCCGTGCCGGCCGACATTCCGATCACGAACTCGCAGCCGACCGCCGCCGAGGCCACCGAGGTCGACGTCGTCACCCCGCTCCGCGGCATGTCCAAGAGCCTCGCGGCGAACATGGCGGCCAGCCTGACCGTGCCCACGGCCACCAGCGTGCGCACCATCCCGGCGAAGCTCCTCATCGACAACCGCATCGTGATGAACAACCACATGAAGCGCTCGCGCGGCGGCAAGGTGTCGTTCACGCACCTGATCGGTTGGGCGCTGATCCAGGCGCTGAAGATGTTCCCCAGCCAGAACGTCTACTACAACGAGATCGAGGGCAAGCCCTCGGTCATCGCCCCCGCGCACGTCGGCCTCGGCATCGCGATCGACCTGCCCAAGCCCGACGGCACCCGCTCCCTGATGGTCCCGGCCATCAAGCGCGCGGACACGATGACCTTCGGCGAGTACCTCTCCTCCTACGAAGACCTCGTCACCCGGGCCCGCAAAGGCAAGCTGACGGCGGATGACTTTTCCGGCGCCACGGTCTCCCTCACCAACCCCGGTGGCATCGGCACGGTGCACTCCGTGCCGCGCCTGATGAAGGGCCAGGGCTGCATCATCGGCGCCGGCGCCCTCGACTACCCGGCCGAGTTCCAGGGTTCCAGCGGCAAGACCCTGACCGGCCTCGCCATCTCCAAGACCATCACGCTGACCAGCACCTACGACCACCGGGTCATCCAGGGTGCCGGCTCGGGCGAATTCCTCAAGATCGTGCACGAGCTCCTGATCGGGCAGCACAACTTCTACGAGGACATCTTCTCGGCCCTGCGCATCCCGTACGACCCGATCCACTGGGCGCCCGACATCAGCGTCGACCTGGCCAGCGCCGTCGACAAAACCGCCCGCGTGCAGGAGCTCATCAACGCGTTCCGCGTGCGCGGCCACCTGATGGCCGACATCGACCCGCTTGAATACACGCAGCGCTCCCACCCCGACCTGGAAATCTCGAACCACGGGCTGACCTTCTGGGACCTGGACCGCGAGTTCGTCACCGGCGGGTTCGGCAGCAAACGCCTGATGCTCCTGCGCGACATCCTCGGCGTGCTGCGCGACTCCTACTGCCGCACGACCGGCATCGAGTACATGCACATCCAGGACCCTGCCCAGCGCAAGTGGATGCAGGAAAAGATGGAGAAGAGCTACGTCAAGCCCACGCATGACGAGCAGATGCGCATCCTCGGCAAGCTCAACGAGGCGGAGGCCTTCGAGACCTTCCTGCAGACCAAGTACGTCGGCCAGAAGCGGTTCAGCCTCGAGGGCGGCGAGTCCACCATCGCGCTGCTCGACTCGATCCTGCAGGGTGCCGCGGATGCCGGCCTCGACGAGGTCTGCATCGGCATGGCCCACCGCGGGCGCCTGAACGTGCTCACCAACATCGCAGGCAAGACCTACGGTCAGATCTTCCGCGAGTTCGAGGGCACGCAGGATCCCCGCACCGTGCAGGGCTCCGGCGACGTCAAGTACCACCTGGGCACCGAGGGCACCTTCCGTGCCACCAACGGCACGGAGATGCCGGTCTACCTGGCCGCGAACCCGTCCCACCTCGAGGCCGTCGACGGCGTCCTCGAGGGCATCGTGCGCGCCAAGCAGGACCGCAAGCCGATCGGCACCTTCTCCACCCTCCCCGTCCTCGTGCACGGCGACGCGGCCATGGCCGGCCAGGGCATCGTCCTGGAGACGCTCCAGATGTCCCAACTGCGCGGGTTCCGCACCGGCGGCACCATCCATCTGGTCGTCAACAACCAGGTCGGCTTCACCACACTGCCCGGTGACGGACGCACCTCGGTGTACTCGACGGATGTCGCCAAGACCATCCAGGCGCCCATCTTCCACGTCAACGGGGACGACCCCGAGGCCGTGGTGCGGGTCGCGGAGCTCGCCTTCGCCTACCGTCAGGAATTCAAGCGGGACGTCGTCATCGACCTCGTCTGCTACCGCCGCCGCGGGCACAACGAGGGCGACGACCCCTCGATGACCCAGCCGTTGATGTACAACCTGATCGAGGCCAAGCGCTCCGTCCGGAAGCTTTTCACCGAGGCTCTCGTCGGTCGCGGCGACATCACGCAGGAGGAATACGAGGCCTCGCACGCGGATTTCCAGGACCGCCTCGAGCGCGCGTTCATGGAGACGCACGCGGCGCAGTCCTCGTCGATCCCGATCGTCAGCGCGGCCGGTGCCGCGCCGCAGGGCATCGGTGCCGAGAAGCACGGTACCGACAAGCACGACGACGCGGTCGGGGAACCGGCCACGACCGGGGTGCCCGAAGCGGTCGTGCACCTGATCGGCGATGCCTTCCTGAACAAGCCCGCCGGCTTCACCGTGCACAATAAGCTGCAGCAGCTGATGCAGAAGCGCAACGACATGAGTCGCAACGGCAAAATCGACTGGAGCTTCGGTGAACTCCTCGCCCTCGGCTCCCTGCTGCTCGAGCGCACCCCGGTGCGCTTCGCCGGCCAGGATGCCCGCCGCGGCACGTTCGTGCAACGTCACGCGGTGCTGCACGACCGCATCAACGGCCAGGAATGGCTGCCCTTGGCGAACCTCAGCGAAGACCAGGCCCGGTTCTGGATCTACGACTCGCTGCTCAGCGAATACGCGGCCATGGGCTTCGAGTACGGCTACTCGGTGGAACGCGCCGACGCCCTGGTGCTCTGGGAGGCGCAGTTCGGCGACTTCGCCAACGGCGCCCAGACGGTCATCGACGAGTTCGTCTCCTCCGCCGAGCAGAAGTGGGGCCAGCGGTCATCCGTTGTGCTGCTGCTGCCGCACGGCTACGAGGGCCAGGGGCCGGACCACTCGTCCGCCCGGATCGAGCGCTACCTGCAGCTGTGCGCGGAAGACAACATGACCGTCGCTCGCCCGTCGACGCCCGCGTCGTACTTCCACCTGCTGCGCCGTCAGGCCTACATGCGCCCGCGGCGCCCGCTGATCGTCTTCACTCCGAAGTCGATGCTGCGCCTGCGCGGCGCGACCAGCGAGGTGGCCGACTTCACCACCGGCCGGTTCGAACCGGTCATCGACGACGCCCGGATCACCGACAAGCCGCGCGTCAAGCGGGTGCTGTTCCTGGCCGGCAAGCTCTACTACGACCTGCTCGCCGAACTCGACAAGAACCCGAACCCGGAGATCGCGCTGGTTCGCCTGGAGCAGTTCTACCCGCTGCCCGCCTTCGAACTCAAGCAGGTCGCAGACCAGTACCCCGACGCTGAACTCGCCTGGGTGCAGGACGAGCCGGAGAACCAGGGTGCCTGGCCGTTCTTCTACCTCGAGACGAACAAGCTGGGCCCGCGCCCGGTGACCCTGTTCTCCCGGGCGGCGTCGGCGTCGCCGGCGGCGGGCTCGGCGAAGCGTCACGCGGTCGAGCAGGCCGAACTACTACGCCAGGCGCTTACCCTGTGACCTGCGCCGACCGGCAGAACCGTTCGACAAAATGGGCCGCACCGGACGCTACGGCCCAGTCCTCGACGGGTGAGGCCTGATCGACGGGCTGTGTCACCCCCGCAAGATCAGAGGCGACGACCGCGCAGCGCTGGTCATGACCCGGCGTCGAACCAATTCGACGGAGATTTTCTTCCAAAACAGCATTTCCGAATGTTTTGGGTTGATTTGGGGCGGAATCTCCGTCGAATTCGTTCGGGACAGCGCTACTGCACGGCTTCGGACTCGAAAGACACGGCGGGCCACACTTCATCCAGCGTCACGGTCCCCTGATCGCCCGGCGTCAGCACCGGGAACAACCGTTTCGGAACCGCGAACCCCTATCGCCCCTCGGCTATCAGGACTCACTCATCTAGGCTGGCCGCACCGCCCGCCGACGCATCGGCCACCGACAAGGAGATCCGCCATGCCCGCACCGCACGCGAACCGAACCGGCCAGCCCTGCTGGGCCGACCTGATGACCTCCGACCTGCCGCGCGCCCGGGAGTTCTACACGCGGCTGTTCGGCTGGACGGCCAGCGATTCCGGTTCGGAGTACGGCAACTACGTCACCTTCCGGAAGGGCGACGCGGACGTCGCCGGCATGAGCTCACAGGAGCCGGGTTCCCGACTGCCCGACGCGTGGACCACCTACCTGTCGGTGACGGATGCCGACGCCGCCGTCGCCGCCGCCCGCGCGGCCGGCGCAGACGTGCTGGCCGAGCCGATGACGGTGGGAACCATGGGCCGCATGGCCATCCTGATGGACCCGACGGGTGCGCCCTTCGGGGTGTGGCAGGCCGACGAGTTCACCGGCTTCGACGTCTTCGGCGAGGCGGGCTCACCGGTCTGGCACGAGCTGAACACCCGCTCCTATTTCGCCGCTCTCGATTTCTACACCGAGGTGTTCGGCTGGAAACCGGTCGTCCTGAGCGACACGGAGGACTTCCGCTACAGCACGATCGGGGCGGAGGGTGAGATGGTGACGGGCGTCTTCGACGCCGCGGAACACCTGCCCGACAGCGTGCCCTCGCACTGGCAGCTCTATCTCGGGGTGCCTGACGTGCACGCGGCCGTCACGACCGTGACAGAGCTCGGCGGCACGGTCGTCCGTGAGCCGTGGACGGCGGAGTTCGGCACCTTCGCGCTGGTCACCGACCCGACCGGGGCCCTGTTCGTGCTCGGCTCGGTCGACGAGCCGCTCCCCGAGGAGAAGAACATCGACGACGCCGGTGAGGAGGACGCCGACCTGCCGATCGGCTAGTGGGCGGACTGGATGGTGCGCAGCTTCAGCAACACCTGGTCGCGCAGGTCTTCGGGGGCCATTTCACGGCATGCGCGCTGCACGGCCTCGGTCAGTGTGCGCCCGACCAGGTGCTCGTCGCTGCAGTCGCTGCAGTGGGCGAGGTGCTCCTGAATGTCAGACGCGTCTTCGCCGCACAGTTCGTTGTGCAGGTATTCCTCGAGTTCGGCCTTGGCCTTCTCGCAGCCATAATCGGTCATGCTGGTGTGCTCCCGGTTCGAGTCTGGCCCGCCGCTGTTCCCAGGCCGCGCTCAAGGGCGTAACCGGCCAACAGGTCGCGCAGGAGGCGCCGGCCACGATGCAGGCGACTCATCACGGTGCCAATGGGTGTTTTCATGATTTCGGCGATCTCCTGGTAAGAGAACCCCTCCACGTCGGCGAAGTAGACAGCCAGCCGGAAGTCCTCCGGGATGGACTGCAACGCGTCCTTGACGGCGCTGTCCGGCAGGTGGTCGATGGCCTCGGCCTCCGCCGAACGATTCGCCATCGCCGTGCGGGACTCCGCACCGCCGAGCTGCCAGTCCGCGAGATCGTCGATGGTGCCCTGGAACGGCTCACGCTGCTTCTTGCGGTACGTGTTGATGAAGGTGTTGGTCAGGATGCGGTACAGCCAGGCCTTGAGATTGGTGCCCTGCTCGAACTGTTTGAACGCAGCGAACGCTTTCACGAACGTTTCCTGAACCAGATCCTGGGCGTCGGAGGGGTTGCGCGTCATGCGCATGGCCGCGGCGTACAGCTGGTCGATAAAGGGCAGCGCCTGCTCTTCGAACAGGTCTCGCATTTCGATCGCATCGGTTGTCATCACGGACAATCCTAAGCCGTCGCGTGAAACGACCGCAGGTCGCTCCAGCACCATGGACAGCGTCACCCTGGCCTCCCTCTCTCTTTCATCACCGACTATTCTGATAACCGATGTTGATCTCGAGATATTCCAAGCCTGAGTTCGATCCCTACGGCGACACGTCGCCCGAGGTGACGGATGCCCGCTGGCCCGCTCCGACGGCCGCCGGCCCGCTTTCAGCGTCCGTATCCCTGCCGGGGTCGAAGTCGCTGACCAACCGGGAACTGGTGCTCAGCGCCCTCGCCGCGCATCCGTCGCTGTTGCGTGCCCCGCTGCACTCGCGGGACAGCGACTTGATGGTCGCGGCGCTGCGTCAACTGGGCACCGTCATCGAGGAGGTCCCCGGCGCCGGGGAGTTCGGTTCCGACCTGAGGATCACCCCC
The DNA here is from genome assembly GCF_004402815.1 of Cryobacterium sp. Hz7. Lineage (NCBI taxonomy): Bacteria > Bacillati > Actinomycetota > Actinomycetes > Micrococcales > Microbacteriaceae > Cryobacterium > Cryobacterium sp. Hz7. The sequence goes on along the minus strand of NZ_SOFB01000025.1, from coordinate 29,105 downwards.
GGGGAGCTGCTCGGGTCGACGACCGTCGACTGCGGTCTCGCCGGCACCGTGATGCGTTTCCTGCCGCCGGTCGCGACGCTCGGCCTCGGGCCGACCACCTTCGACGGGGACGCCGGCGCACGCCGCCGCCCGATGGGCACCACCATCTCGTCCCTGCGGGCCCTCGGCGCCGACATCAACGACGACGGTCGCGGCGCCCTGCCCTTCACCGTGCACGGCACCGGCACGCTAGTCGGCGGGGAGATCACCATCGACGCGTCCACGTCGAGCCAGTTCGTCTCCGGCCTGCTGCTCGCCGCGCCGCGCTTCGGGCAGGGCCTGCACCTGCGCCATTCCGGCGAGCGCCTGCCCAGCCTGCCGCACATCGAGATGACCATCGCCACGCTGGCCCGGCGCGGCGTCACGGTGCACAGCCCGGCCGTCGGCGAGTGGATCGTGGCTCCCGGCCCGATCCAGGGCGCCGAGGTCGACATCGAACCCGATCTCTCGAACGCGGCGCCGTTCCTCGCCGCGGCCCTCGTGGCCGGGGGCAGCGTCACCATCTCCGGCTGGCCCGAGACCACCACCCAGGTCGGCGCCGACCTGGCCGACCTGCTGCCGCGCTTCGGCGCCGAGGTGTCTCGGGAGGGCGACCGGCTCACGGTCTCCGGGACCGGCCGCATCCGGGGCGTGGAGCTCGACCTGTCGACCGGCGGAGAGCTCGCGCCCACGCTCGCGGCCCTGGCCGCCCTGGCCGAGTCCCCGAGCACGATCACCGGGATCGGGCACATCCGGCACCACGAAACCGACCGGTTGGCGGCCCTCGCCGCGGAGATCAACGGGCTCGGCGGTTCCGTCACCGAGCTGCCCGACGGGTTGCGGATCGACCCGCGCCCGCTGCACGGTGGGCCGTGGAACACCTACGACGACCACCGGATGGCGACCGCGGGCGCGCTGATCGGTCTCCTCGTTCCCGGCGTGCTGATCGAGAACATCGACACGACCGCCAAGACCCTTCCCCAGTTCACCGACCTCTGGTCGACGCTCGTTTCCGGAACCCCGTCGTGACGTGGTGGGCGAGTGCCGACGACGATGAGCCCGAGTTCGACGAGTCGAGCGTGCGTGTGCGCCCCAACCGCAAGGGCAGCAAACCGCGCACCAAGACCCGCCCCGACCACGAGAACGCGCTGACCGGGCGCATCCTCTCGGTCGACCGGGGCCGGTACACCGTCATGCTCGACGAGAACCTGCCTGCCGAGCGCCGAGTGACCGCCGCCCGGGCGAGCGAACTGCGCAAGCAGGCCGTCGTCACCGGCGACCGCGTCGACATCGTCGGCGACACGACCGGAGCACCGGGCAGCCTGTCCCGGATCGTGCGGATCGTGCCGCGCACGACGCTGCTGCGCCGCAGCGCAGACGACACCGACGCCGTGGAGCGAGTGATCGTCGCCAACGCCGACCAGATGCTGATCGTGGTGGCCGCCACCAACCCGGAGCCGCGCATCCGTCTCGTCGATCGCTACCTCGTCGCCGCCTACGACGCGGGCGTGAATCCCATTCTCTGCATCACCAAGACCGATCTGGCCGACCCCACCGCCTTCCTCCGCAACTTCGCCGGCCTCGACCTGCCCGTCTTCGAGAGCCGCGACGACGCCATGCCGCTGGCGGAGATCTCCGCCGCCCTGGTCGGCCACGACACGGTCTTCGTCGGTCACTCCGGCGTCGGCAAGTCCACTCTCGTCAACGCCCTCGTGCCGGGCGCCCACCGCGCCGTCGGAGTCGTCAACACGGTGACCGGCCGCGGCCGGCACACGTCTTCGTCGACCATCTCGTTGCGACTGCAAACGGATGCCGGCCGGGGCTGGGTCATCGACACCCCCGGCGTGCGCTCCTTCGGTCTCGGCCACATCAACACCGACAACATCCTCAAGGCCTTCACCGACCTGGCCCTGATCTCCCAAAAGTGTCCGCGCGGCTGCACCCACCTGCCGAACTCGCCCGACTGCGCGATCAACGAGGCTGTTAGCGCCGGCAAGCTCGGCGAGACCGGCAAGGTGCGCCTGGACTCGCTGCAGCGTTTGCTCGCCACCTTCGCCGCCGCCCCCACCCACTAGCCGCTGTCACCCACCACCCCGAGCCAGCAGCCCCTGCATTGAACGAATTCGACGGAGATTTTGCTCAAGAAAGCCGTGCAGGGCCAAAAAACGGGTGCCTGACCCCAAATCACCGTCGAATTCGTCAGGGATGGGCGGAAAATGGGTACAGGCGGGACCAGTAGCGTGGGGGGATGACCGATTCCACGCGGCTCGCGACCGGCGACCAAGCCCCTCCGTTCACCCTGTCCGACCAGGACGGGAACGCCGTGTCGCTGGCCGATTTCGCCGGCTCGAAGGTCGTCGTGTACTTCTACCCGGCGGCGATGACGCCCGGCTGCACGAAGCAGGCCTGCGACTTCCGCGACAACCTCAGCTCACTGGCATCGGCCGGCTACCAGGTGCTCGGCGTGTCGAAGGATGCCCCGGTCAAGCTAAAGAAGTTCCAGGAGACCGAGCAGCTCACGTTCGCGCTCCTCAGCGACACCGACCTCGCGGTGCACACGGGCTACGGCGCCTGGGGCGAGAAGAACCTCTACGGCAAGACCGTCACGGGCGTGCTGCGTTCCACCGTCGTGATCGACGAGACCGGCATGGTCGAGCTAGCCCTCTACAACGTGAAGGCCACCGGCCATGTCGCGAGCCTGCGCAAGAAGCTCGGCCTGCCGGCCTGACCAAACGGATGCCGCCACGCGGCCGGCACAGTCCCGGCACGGTCCCTGCGCTGCCCCCACCGGCCGCAGGTGGCCCCTACCGGCCCCCGGAGCGCTCGAACGCACGTCTTACCCACCCCGCCGCTGCCGAAGCCGGAGCGGCCCAGCTGCGGCCCTGCTGCGCCGCTACTGCGCCGCTACTGCGGCAAGCCGTCCTCGGAGCGCGCTGACGTCGTTTCTGCGATTACGCGCCGCTGGAACAGCAGCACGAGGACCACGACCGACGGCAGAAGAAGCGCCCAGCCGAGGTCGGGCCGGGCGTAGAACCCCTGGAAGGAGCCGATGGCGACGGCGATCTGCACCATCTGCCAGGTGACGGCAGCGCCCCGGATCCAGGACCGGCGCCGCAGGGAGTTGACCGCGATGGCGGTTACCCAGGACGCGGCGATCAGCACCAGCACCAGGATGGCGAGGGCCGTGGCCAGGGAGGTCGGCGTCGCGATCAGCAACTCGAGAATGAGCCACGCGACCGCGACCCAGAGGAGGGCGGCCTCCGCGCAGAGGATCGCAGCGAGGAGCAGCACGGCCCCCGGCCGACGCACCCGGCCGGCCTGGTTCTCGTCGTCGCCGCTGTGGTCTGACCGTGCATTCACAGAGATATCCCATTCAAAACTATTGATTTGACTCCACCATTATGCGATCATTTTTGAGGCCCGGTTGACGCTCACAGGGACGTGAGTCGATCTGAACGAGTAGATCCACTACCCTTCCTGCAATCGGCAGCCTTTCATCTTCGGCCAATCGGCCAGGCATCCCTGCAATAAAGGAGCACCCCTATGGACTGGCGCGACAAAGCTGCCTGCCTCACCGCCGACCCGGAACTCTTCTTTCCGGTCGGTAATACTGGCCCCGCTGTGGACCAGATCGAGAAGGCCAAGTCGGTCTGCGCCCGTTGCAACGTCACCGAGGTGTGTCTGCAGTACGCCCTCGAAACCGGACAAGACTCCGGCGTCTGGGGTGGACTGAGCGAAGACGAGCGTCGCGCGCTCAAGCGACGCGCGGCCCGGGCCCGGCGCGCGTCCTAGCACGCCCCCCCCCCCCGCACCACGGGATCACAGAGAAAGGCCTAGCTGAACAGCCGGGCCTTTCTTCGTTGCGCGCGACGCGCTCGGAACCCGAGGCGACACCCCACGGCGTCACCCCGCGCCCGGCGCTACGCTTCGCGCATGTACCGCAGCGGGATCTCGATGGTCACTTCGGTGCCGCTGCCCATCATGGTGTGCCAGTCGATACTGCCGCTAAGCTCTCCCTGGATCAGGGTGCGCACGATCTGGGTTCCGAGTCCCGACCCGACCTTGCCCTCCGGCAGGCCCGTGCCGTTGTCCCGCACCCGCACGGTGAGGGTCTCCTCATTACGCTCGGCCTCGATCGACACCTCCCCCTCGCGTCCGGCCAGCCCATGCTCGACGGCGTTCGTCACGAGCTCTGTCAGCGCGAGGGCGAGCGGCGTCGCGTAGGCGCTGGGAAGAATGCCGAAACTGCCGGACGACTTCGGATGCGCCGTCGTGTTGTGCGCGGACGCCACCTCCATGATCAGCAGCAACACCCGGTCGAACACCACGTCGAAGTCGACCTTCTGGCTGAGGCCCTCGGACAGTGTGTCGTGCACGACGGCGATGGCGGCCACGCGGCGCATCGCCTGGTTGAGCGCTTCCCTGGCCGTGTCGGAATGCGTGCGGCGCGCCTGGATCCGCAGGAGCGAGGCCACCGTCTGCAGGTTGTTCTTGACCCGGTGGTGAATCTCCCGAATGGTGGCATCCTTCGTGATCAGCTCACGTTCCTGGTGCCGCAGCTCGGTGACGTCCCGGCAGAGAACGATGGCTCCGATCCGTTCGCCCCGGTTGCGGATCGGGATGGCACGCAGCGAGACCGTCACGCCGCGGGCCTCCACGTCGGTGCGCCATGGCGCCCGGCCGGTGACCACGAGCGGCAGGGTCTCGTCGACAACCGCCGTTCCAGTGAGCAGGCTCGTGGTCACCTCGGCGAGGGACTCGCCCTCCAGCTCGTCGGCGAACCCCATTCGGTTGAAGGCGGAGAGGGCATTCGGGCTCGCGAACGTGGTCACGCCGTCGACGTCGAGACGGATGAGTCCGTCCGAGGCGCGCGGGGCGCCGCGCCTCGGGCCGGTGGGGGCGCCCAGATCGGGAAAATCGCCGGACGCGATCATGGCGAAGAGGTCATTGGCGCAGTCGTTGAAGGTCAGCTCCTGCCGGCTCGGCGTGCGCGCCTCACTCAGGTTGGTGTGCCGGGTGAGCACCGCCACCGGCGTGTCCGAGATCTGGGAACCCGTGGAACTGAGCCGCCGCCGCACCGGGATCGCGCGAACCCGGGTAGGGGTCTCCTCGTACCAGTCGGGGGCCGTGGTGTCGACGATCCTCGCCGTTTCGAAAGCCTCGGTGACCTGCTGTCGCCACTCGACCTTGATGCTCTGCCCGACGAAGTCACGATAGAAGAGGGTGGCGGCGCTCGACGGCCTGGCGTGGGCGACGGCCACGAAGCTCCCGGTGCTGCTGGGCACCCACACGACGATGTCCGCGAAGGCGAGATCGGCCAGGAGCTGGCCATCCGCGACAAGCATATGGAGCCAGTCCACATCCTCCGCACTGCTGCGGCCCTGGGCAAGTACGAGATTACTGAGCGTCGACACAGCAATAGCCTAGGTCCCCCGGACACGTGCCACCGCCGTCGTGGTGCCGTCTCGTAGTTTGGGCCATGCTGAACAGATGAGCACAGCAAATGGAAAGCCCGATCGGACCCTGGTTGTCCTACTGTCCGTGATCGGAGCGCTGGTGGTCATCGCCCTCGTCGTCGTCTTCACCGGCGGCGAACCCGAACAGCTTGACGCCGACACCCCGGAAGGCCTCGTCCAGGACTATTCCGCGGCCGTCATCGACGGCGACGAGCAGGCCGCTGGCGCGTACCTCACCGAGGACGCTTTCAATGGCTGCGAGGACTTCGACCGGGGCCCCACCGACAACATGCGGGTCACTCTCGTGTCGACCACCGAGCGGGCCGAGTCGGCCGACGTGAAGGTGTCCATCGTCACCTCCTACGGCAGCGGCCCCTTCGGAGCCGACGAGTACGAGACCCAGGGTGTCTTCGACCTGGTGGCCGTCGACGGCACGTGGTTGATCGATGACGCCCCCTACGAACTCAACATCTGCCCGAATCCGAAGGCCGGTTCCTGATGGTCAGCGTGGTGCTGCTGGTTGCCGTCCTGGTGATCGGCGGCGGTATCGCCGGCATCGTGATCGCGGTGCGCAAATCGACGCCATCCGGGGAGAGCGCGGCCCAGCCCACGGTACGCCGGGTGATCGTATACATTCTGCTCTTCGCCCTGGTCGTGATTGCCGCCATCGGAGTGAGCGGACTGCTCGGGCGCCTCCTCGACACCGGCAACGCACTTGCCTCCAGCGACATCACCGGGCTCGCCCGCTCGCTCGCGTTCACCCTCATCGCCGGCCCGTTCGCGGCCGTACTCTGGTGGGTGCTGTGGCGCCGAATGGACGGCGCGGAACGATCATCCGTCGCCTGGGGGCTCTACCTGGCCGGCCTGTATACGGTCTCCCTTGTCACGTTCAGCACCGCCCTGCTGACCACGGCGGCCGTGCTCGTGCGCGGGGACTGGCAACCGCGTCTCTTCGCCACCGGAGTGGTCTGGGCCGGCGTGTGGGTCTGGCACCTGTGGATGTCCCGGCACGAGGAGAAGAGCCCCACCCAGCTGGTCACCGTGGCCCCGATCCTCGGTTCCGTCTTCGGTCTCGTGATCGCGGTGGGCGGTGCCGTCACGGCCCTCAGCTCTCTTCTCGACGCCGCCGTCGACGCCGCCGTCGACGCCGCACCGAGCCTCACCCCGGGCGAACCCTGGTGGGAGTTGACCCTCCAGGCGCTCATCTGGTTTGCCGGCGGGCTGGTCATCTGGTGGTGGCACTGGATCCGCAGCCAGGCCCGCGACCTGCGCGGCGGCCTCGCCGATCTAATGGTCGTGGCCGTCGGCGTGGCCGGGGCGGCCATCCTGACGCTGAGCGGGGTCGGAACCGTGCTGTTCCTGCTGCTCAGACTGGCTTTCGACCGCACCGACCCGGTCACCGACATCCTCGACCTACTGGGTTTCGGCGTCTCGGTCGCCTTCATCGGCGCACTCGTCTGGAGCTACCACCGGGGCCTGACCCTGGCCCGGTCGGACACGACGAGGGTGGCGACGAAGCTTGTGACCTCCGGCGTGGGTCTCGTGGCCGCGGCCTCCGGGCTGGGCGTGGTCGTGAACGCGATCCTCGCCGCCACGACCACCCCGCTCGCCGGTTCAGGAACCCGAACCCTCCTGCTGGGCGGCATCAGCGCCCTCGTCGTCGGCGGCCCGGTGTGGTGGCTGGCCTGGCAGCCTACGACGCCGCTCTCCCCCGCGGAGGTCCGCTCCACGGGACGAAGGGTGTACCTGATCCTGGTGTTCGGCGTGAGCGCGGTCGTTGCCATCGTGACGCTTCTGGTGATCGGCTACCGGCTCTTCGAGTTCGCCCTCGGCGACTTCACCGGGGACAGCGTGATCGACCGGGTGCGGGCCTCGCTGGGGCTGCTGGTAGCCACCGGCCTCGCCGCTGGGTATCATTTCGCTGTCTGGCGACGAGACCGCTCGGTGAGTGCAGAGGCCCCGCAGCCGGCGCGCACCATCGGCCGCGTGCTCCTGGTAACGGACGCCGACCCGGAACCCCTCAGCCTCGCAATCGGCGCAGCGACCGGAGGCGCGGCCGTCTTCGTGCTAAAGCGCGCCGACGGCGCCGGTAGCTCGGCAACGGTGGAGCATCTCGCCCAGGCCCTCACCGGCGTAACCGGAAAGCGGGTGCTGGTCGTCACGGGCCCCGGCGACCGGGTTGAGGTGATCCCGCTTCAGGAATGAGCGCCGGTGCGGCCTTCCGCACCGGGGTCGGCACAAGGGTCGACGCGCAAGTCGATGCGGGGTTCGACGCGGGATTCGACGCCGACGGTGGGCTCAGGTGGCCACCGCTGGCCGGCGCCATCTCGATTCCCGGCGCCGTCGCCCCGTGGCGGGCGCGGGCACCGGCAGCAGCTCCGTGCGCACGAAGCGACGGATGCTGGTGCGCGCCGGGGACTTCGGCGCGGCATCCCGCAGCGTGCGCCCGGCGACGATGGCCGCATCCGTGGACACCTGGTCCTGCGGCACCAGGATCGGCGACTCGATGCCGCCGAACCGGCGGAGCGCCGATACGACCTGCCCGTTCGCATCCAGCCCGACCGCGCCCCGGCGCACCCGGTTCATGACCACGCTGACCTGATCGGTCGTGACCACCTCGGCCAGGTCCACCCAGGCGCGCAGGAACCGGGCCATCCCGACCGGGTCGGCAAGGCCGCAGGCGACGACGTGGTCAGCCAGTCCGAGACCCGTCAGGGTGGCCGCGTTGCGGCGCGGGGCGAACAGGTCACTGGAGATCTCCTCGTCGCTCTCAAGGCTGAACCCGGTGTCGAGCACGACGTAGTCGACCCAGACACGGAGCGCGTTGATGGTGCGCGTCACCCGCTCGGTGGAGAGCTCGGGCCAGCGCGACGGCCGCCCGATGCCGGTGAGCACCCAGAAGGCTCCCTGCGGTGAGTTGTAGCGCTGCGCGATGCGCTCAAATTCGGACCGGGTGAAGCTGTCCGAGCCGGCCAGGCGGCACGCAGCGGCGAAGCCCGGCGCCTCGTCGAGCATCCCCAGGCTCGGCGCCACCGAACCGCTGTAGGTGTCGATGTCCGCCAGGGCGACGGTATGCCCGGCAGCGGCGATCTCCGCCGCGATGTTGATCGCCAGAGTGGTGCGCCCCGGGGCGCCGGCCGGCCCCCAGACGGCGATGACCGTGCCCTGCCGTTTTGTGCCGGGCAAGCCCGCCGGATCGCCGACCCGCAGCGGAATGGCGACCCCGGCGCCGATCAGCGCCTCAGTCTCGGCCCAGTCGGCGGCGGCGTCGACCACGTCGAAGAGGCCGAGCCCGGCCGCATTGCGTCGGTCCTGGTCGTTGGCGGCGAGCGCGATCACCCGGGCGCCGTGGGCGTCGCAGGCGGTGATCAGCTCGGCCGTGAGCGTGCTGCGGCCGGCTCCGACGATCACCACCTCGGGCGCGCGCTGCCGCAGGGCGAGGATCACTTCGCCCGCAGTCGTCGAACGCGCCACGATCACATGGCCCTGCTCGATGATGTCGATCAGCAGACGGTCTTCGGTGTTCCGGTCGAGTGCGAGTGCGATGGTGGCCACGCTTACTTCTCCAGCGGTGCGTTGACGGGCACAACCGCGATGGCGTCGCGGTTCGCGATGGACTCCAGCACCGCCGCGACGGCTCCCTTCGGCACCAGGATCTCAAGTGTTCGGATGCCGCCTCCCGCCACGAGCCCCGTGGGCTCGACCAGACGCACGACCGCGGCCTGGTCGACGAGCACCGTCGGCGGCCCGAACGTGTTCGGGTCCGTTTTGCGGGCGGACCAGACGTCGACCACGGAGCCGGGACCGATGTTCGAGGCCAGGGCGCTGGTCAGCTCGACGACCACGCTCGTGACCACGGTGCCGGCGGTGCGCCCGACCGCGGACGCAGGCACGAGTTCCCCGGCGGCGATCGTGCGGGTGACGACCAGCCCGTCATCCGGCAGCCCGTCGGGGGTCACGTACAGGTCTCCCGTTACACCAAGCCACACCTGCGTGGCCACGAGGTCGGATGCCTCCACTCGGTCCCCGACGGCGAGCGCCGAGCGCGCGGTGAACACCGCCGTGGACCGGTCGGCGGCGGAGACGATCAGATAGACGCCTCCGACGGCGGCGACCACGAGCGCCAGCCCGATCGCGAAACGCGGATCGAACCAGAATTTCGGTCGTGCGTTCCTGGCGGTCTTGCTCACGGGCGCCTGCCTCCCCAATACTGACTCAATTGGTGCTGACTCGATGGAGCCGGATCGATGGTGCCGACTCAATAGTTTCGACTCGAAACTCCGTTTGACCCGGGAATCCGCCTCGACGTCCATCGTGGTCGTCTTCGCCCCCACGCGGGAAAGTTATCCACAGCCTCACTCCGCCCCGATTAGGGCCCGCCCGCCGACGGATAATCGATCCATGAACGATTCCGGGGCTGCTTCCAGTGTGGGCCGGTTCCTTACCCTGGCCGACACCGCGGAGATCCTCTCGTTGACGGTGGCCGAGGTGCTGGAGCTGGTGCGCACCGGTGAGCTGCCGGCCATCCGGCTCGGCACCCAGAGCACCCCGGCGGGCGGCGCAGGCACGATCGGGGCCGGCAGCGCGGGCGTGTGGCGGGTCGAACGGATCGTGCTCGAGTCTTTCATCGAGGCCAAGTACGAAGAGGCCCGGCGCATGTCGCTGTGGCAGCAGTCGGACTTCGGGAACATCCCCGAGCTGTCCGGCGGCACGATCATCCGTCCCGACGACTGACCCGGCTAGATTGATGCATCCTCGTCGTGTGGTTGTGCCGCTCCCGGAGGGTCAGGGCTGACCGCACGGGGGCACGCTGCTCATCCAGGCCGACCGCTGTCCCCGGCGTTGAACCAATTCGACGGAGATTCTTGGTCAAACAACCGTTCTCGGGACCAAACGGGCTGTTCAGACTCAAATCTCCGTCGAATTCGTTCGGACGAGTTGCTGCGGGCTGTGAACGCGAAAGGCACGGCGGCTCAGCGCGGACGGTTGGCGCAGACGGTTGGCGCAGACGGTTGGCGCAGAGCGTTGGCGCAGAGGGTTAGGCCAGAGGATTAGGCCAGAGGATTAGGCCAGAGGATTAGGCCAGAGGATTAGGCCAGAGGATTAGGCCAGAGGATTAGGCCAGAGGATTAGGCCAGAGGATTAGGCCAGAGGATTAGGCCAGAGGATTAGGCCAGAGGATTAGGCCAGAGGATTAGGCCAGAGGATTAGGCCAGAGGATTAGGCCAGAGGATTAGGCCAGAGGATTAGGCCAGAGGATTAGGCCAGAGGATTAGGCCAGAGGATTAGGCCAGAGGATTAGGCCAGAGGATTAGGCCAGAGGATTAGGCCAGAGGATTAGGCCAGAGGATTAGGCCAGAGGATTAGGCCAGAGGATTAGGCCAGAGGATTAGGCCAGAGGATTAGGCCAGAGGATTAGGCCAGAGGATTAGGCCAGAGGATTAGGCCAGAGGATTAGGCCAGAGGATTAGGCCAGAGGATTAGGCCAGAGGATTAGGCCAGAGGATTAGGCCAGAGGATTAGGCCAGAGGATTAGGCCAGAGGATTAGGCCAGAGGATTAGGCCAGAGGATTAGGCCAGAGGATTAGGCCAGAGGATTAGGCCAGAGGATTAGGCCAGAGGATTAGGCCAGAGGATTAGGCCAGAGGATTAGGCCAGAGGATTAGGCCAGAGGATTAGGCCAGAGGATTAGGCCAGAGGATTAGGCCAGAGGATTAGGCCAGAGGATTAGGCCAGAGGATTAGGCCAGAGGGTTAGGCCAGAGGGTTAGGCCAGAGGGTTAGGCCAGAGGGTTTGGCCAGAGGGTTAGGGCAGCCGTACGAGCTGGATCTCGCCTACCGGCACGATGCGGTACTGGTGCACCTCCGCTTCGCGGCGCAGGGTACCCGGCGCGTGCAGGGCCAGGTCGATGTGGTCCCGGCCCACCCGGTCGATGGTGCCGGGGAGCACACCCGCACGGGTGTGCACCTCCAAGTTGGAGCGCCGTCGGCAGAGGTCTCGCAACACAAACGCCAGGCCGATGCGGTCCACGACCCGGGCTGCGGATTCGGGCTCGGTGCCGAGCGATCCGGGGATCTCCCCCCGGCGCAGGACGACCCCGGCCACGGCGGCCAGCGGGAGCACGCACTGGGAACCGTCGGAGACGGAGTCCAGCAGGTCACCCGCCAGCCAATCCCGCCCGAATGTGGTCGGCCGCACGGCGATCGTCTCCCCCGTCGCGAGCACGATCCGCAGCACACCCGCACCGGGGACCGACCCGGTCCAGGGCTCTGATCCCTTCCGGGGATCTGCGGCGACGGCGGGAGTGCGCGCGAGGTTGGTCAATCGGTTACGCAGAGACAGCCGACCCAGCCGCAACCGTTCTTCTTCGGCGCGCAGGTCGATCTCCTCGGCGTGCAACTCGTGTTCGAGCTGCCCCTCGAGGTCGTCGAAAAGGTTGTCCCAGCGCACAGTCCCGAAGTTAGCCCGCACGACCAACATCCTGCCCGGGTTATCCACAGGTCTTAAAAGCACTCGACACCACCGTCCCCGGCTGATTGAGTGTCGAGCACGGCCCGTACCCCCCGCGTGGGGGTGCCTGACCCTCGCCAACACCTGCTCCACCGAATGTCTGCTCCATCGCACGCCGGATCCACCCGAACCCCTTGAACCACCCGATTGCCACGGCAGGTGTGCCGCCGGCAGCGGACTCACGCACCTCGGAGGAGTCATGTAGCGATCCAGCCAACACCCCGGCACGCCAACCCCGGTCAAGGGACAACAAGTTCGTCCAGGACGACTTCTTCGGCCACCAACCGAGCAGCAGGGACCAGCTGCCAGACCCGGAGCCACTGCTGATCAACCTCACCCGCTGCGTGATCGAGGTGCTTGCCGGCGCCCGAGAGCTCGACCAGCTCGCCCGGTGGGTCAGCGACGACGTTTACCGGCACCTGCTGAAACGGGTGGTGCTCTCGGCACGGGCGCGCGCCGTCAAGGGGCAGAAGGCCCAGCGGCCCGCGTTCACGATCGGGCGGGTCACGATTTCCGAGCCGCGAGACGGCGTGATCGAGGCCGTCGTGATGGTGCACAGTAAGGTTCGCGTTCGCGCCGTGGCCCTGCGCCTGGAAGGAATGGACCAACGCTGGCGGGCCAGCGCTATCAACGTGTTGTGACAACCGGCTCCGCGGGAGAAATGAGCCCTCGCCCCGGGGGCGCGCTACTGGGGGATTGTTCCCACTGCCGAGGTAGGCGCGCAGTGAACCGCGACGCGACTCGAACGTGTGTGACCGCTGCGGACCAGTGCGGGACCAGCGCGGAGGTCCGGCCCGGCGGGTCGATTCTCCCATGCTGGCCACAAGACCCGCCGGATGCGCGGCGGCGCTCGAGCGGTTCAGATCCCCGTCGAACTCCGCCGCGCAGCCCGAACGAATTCGACGGAGATTTCGCCGGAATCGACCCTAAAAACTCCGAAAAGGCAGTTTCATCCGAGAATCTCCGTCGAATTCGCTTACCGGACGCAGAGCCCCGCCGTGATGAACGGCATCCACGCGGTGCGGGCGGCTCTGGGCTCCGGGAGCGCCTCCATCGTTCGATGAAGGCGCACGGACCTGACCGGGCTACTTCTTGCCCTGAGCGCGCCGTTCGGAGCGATTGACCGGAACGGGCTTCGAGTCGTCGCCGCGCTGGCCGAACGCGCCGCGCTGGGGCGGTCCGGCCACCACGTCCGTCTCCGCCTCATCGGCGGGGGCCGCGGCGCTCGCCCGGCGGGCACGGTCGGTAGCGGCCTGCTGGATCTGTCCGCGCTGGTTGCGTACTTCGACTCCGCCCGAATCGCTCGGGGCGGTGTAGCTGAGCTTCTCACCCGCGGCCGCGGCCGGGGCGAGTCCCTTGGCGGCGACGATGGGACCGGCGACGGCGCCGGGGGCCTGGCTGACCTCGACCTCGAGGTTGAACAGGAAACCGACGGTCTCCTCGCGGATCTGGCCCATCATCTGCTGGAACATGACGAAGCCCTCGCGCTGGTACTCCACCAGGGGGTCGCGCTGGGCCATGGCGCGCAGGCCGATGCCGTCCTTCAGATAGTCCATCTCGTAAAGGTGCTCGCGCCAGCGGCGGTCGATGACCGACAAGACGACGCGGCGCTCGAGTTCACGCATCGCCGGTGAACCCAGCGACTCTTCTCGGTGCAGGTAAGCGACCTTGGCATCCGAGAGAATCTCACGGCGCATGAAGTCGCGGTTGATCTTGCCGCGGTTGCCGGCCTCGGCGACGACCTCGTCAATGGTCAGTCCCACCGGGTACAGCGTCTTGAGCTCGGTCCACAGGGCATCGAAGTCCCAGTCGTCGCCGTTGCCTTCGCCTGTGTGCACCTCGAGGACCTCGTCGACGACGTCTTCCAGGAAGCGCTGCGTGCGCTCGTGGAGGTCGTCGCCCTCCAGGATGTGCCGGCGGTCGCCGTAGATCGCCTCGCGCTGACGGTTCAGAACGTCGTCATACTTGAGCACGTTCTTGCGGATCTCGGCGTTGCGGCCCTCGACCTGCGCCTGCGCGCTACGGATGGCTCGGCTGACGACCTTGGATTCGATCGCCATGTCGTCGGGAATCCCCTGGCGGCCCATCAGGCTCTCGGCGGCGCCGGCGTTGAAGAGGCGCATCAGGTCGTCGGTCAGCGACAGGTAGAAGCGGCTCTCGCCCGGGTCACCCTGGCGTCCGCTGCGACCGCGCAGCTGGTTGTCGATGCGGCGCGACTCGTGCCGTTCGGTGCCGAGCACGTACAGGCCGCCGGCGTCGACGACCTTCGCAGCTTCCACGGCGACCTCGGCCTTGACGGCGTCGAACACGTCGTCCCAAGCGGTCTCGTAGTCCTCGGGGGTTTCGACCGGGCTCAGGCCTTTCGCGTTCATCTGGGCGACGGCGAGGAACTCGGCGTTGCCGCCGAGCATGACGTCTGTGCCTCGACCGGCCATGTTGGTGGCGACGGTCACCGAGCCCAGGCGTCCGGCCTGCGCGACGATCGCGGCCTCCCGGGCGTGGTTCTTGGCGTTGAGCACCTCGTGCCGCACGCCCTTCTTGGCGAGCAGGCGCGACAGGTATTCGCTCTTCTCGACGCTCGTCGTTCCGACCAGGACCGGCTGCCCCTTTTCGTGCCGGGCGACGATATCCTCGACGACCTGGCCGAACTTTGCCTCTTCGTTCTTGTAGATCAGGTCGGACTGGTCGATACGCTTCATCGGCTTGTTCGTGGGGATGGACACCACGCCGAGCTTGTACGTGCTCATGAACTCGGCCGCCTCGGTCTCCGCGGTACCAGTCATGCCGGACAGCTTCGAGTAGAGCCGGAAGTAGTTCTGCAGGGTGACCGTCGCCAGGGTCTGGTTCTCCGCCTTGACCGCGACGCCCTCCTTGGCCTCGATCGCCTGGTGGATACCCTCGTTGTAGCGACGGCCCATCAGGATGCGCCCGGTGTGCTCATCGACGATCAGCACCTCGCCGTTCATCACGACGTAGTCCTTGTCTTTCTTGAACAGGGCGTTGGCCTTGATCGCATTGTTCAGGAAGGAGATCAGCGGGGTGTTCGCGGACTCGTAGAGGTTGTCGATGCCGAGGTAGTCCTCGACCTTTTCGATGCCGGGTTCCAGCACGCCCACGGTGCGCTTCTTCTCGTCGACCTCGAAGTCGACGTCGGGGATGAGCTTGGTCGACAGGCTCGCGAACTCGGTGAACCAGCGGTTGGCCTCACCGGAGGCAGGACCGGAGATGATCAGGGGCGTGCGCGCCTCGTCGATCAGGATCGAGTCGACCTCATCGACGATGGCGAAGTAGTGCCCGCGCTGCACCATGTCGGAGGACTGCCAGGCCATGTTGTCGCGCAGGTAGTCGAACCCGAACTCGTTGTTCGTGCCGTAGGTGATGTCGGCCAGGTACTGCTCGTGGCGCTGGGCCGGCGTCTGGCCGGACAGGATGCAGCCGGTGGTCATGCCGAGGGCACGGAACACGCGACCCATCAGCTCGCTCTGGTAGCTGGCGAGGTAATCGTTGACCGTGATGATGTGCACGCCGCGGCTGGTGATGGCGTTCAGGTAGGCCGCCGTCGTGGCCACGAGGGTCTTGCCCTCACCGGTCTTCATTTCGGAGATGTTGCCGAGGTGCAGGGCCGCCCCGCCCATCAGCTGCACATCAAAGTGGCGCAGTCCCAGGGTGCGGGTCGAGGCTTCACGCACGGCGGCGAACGCCTCGGGCAGTAAGTCGTCCAGCGACTCACCGCCCGAGTAGCGCTCACGCAGCACCACGGTCTCGTTCTTCAACTCCTCATCGGTGAGGTGGCTGAAGTCATCTTCCAACGCATTGGTGGCCTTCGCATACTGCTCGAGACGGCGCAGCAGACGCCCTTCACCAACACGAAGTACTTTTTCCAGAATTGAGGCCACGAATGCACTCCACTAGTCGTCACGGCGTGTGCACACGCCTGTCGTCGTTGCCGCACGCTCACAGCGTCCGGCATGCGGCAACTATAACAAGGCTGGATGGTCAGTTGCTGCGCTCCCGAGAGGGCGGCACGACCTCCCCGGCCTCATCGGCGTTCTCGTCCAGTTCGATCACGCCGTAGTCCCAGCCCTTGCGACGGTAGACGACGCTCGGACGCTTGGTTACGGCATCCTGGAACAGGTAGAAGTCGTGGCCGACGAGTTCCATGAAGTAGAGGGCGTCGTCGACGGTCATCGGTGCGGCCGCGAAAACCTTGCGGCGGATGACGACGGGGTTGTAGACGTCGTCCGGTTCTTCGGTTGCCGGCGTCTCCGCGTTCACGACGGGGATTGCTCCGGTGCGCACCCGCTCGAGCACCTCGGCGTCGGCCGGCTTGATGTCGACCACGCTGAAATCGACGGATGCCGCGTCGTGCAACGAGATGGGACGGTGGGCCCCGCCGCGGTGCAGCTTCTGGCGGTCCTTGGCGCGGCGCACCCGCTCGAGCAACCGCCCCAGGGCGACGTCGAACGCCGCGTACTTGTCGGAGCCGTCGGCTTCGGCTCGAACGATCGGCCCCTTGCCGATCAGGGTCAGTTCGACCCGGTCGTTGCCCGTGGCGCCGTTCTTCTCCCGGTGGCGACTCAGCTTGATCTCGAGAGCCAGCGCCTTCTCGGCAAGACCGGCGACCTTCTCGGCCTTCTCGGTGGCATACTCGCGGAAACGATCAGTGATCCCTAGGTTTCGTCCAACGATGTTAATTTCCATGACGACCTCCAGATCTGGCGAACCGCCCGTATCTGGGCGATTATTACGCGCCTTCACGACCCACCGTAGCCGTGCGCGCCGGATAAGTCACAGCCTTTTGTCAATCTGTTTTCGATGTACTTTCGGCAACGGGGAAACGACGCCGTGTTTCCGCCAGAGTGGCCACGCCGACGACCTCGCCGCCCGCAGCGAGCAGGGCACGTCGCACCTCGAGCACGGTTGCCCCAGTGGTCAGGATGTCGTCGACGACCAGGATACGGAGGCCGGACAGCGACCGGTTCGCGACCAGCGAACCCGTTCGATTCCGGCCTCGCTCTGCGCTGCCCAGTCCGACCTGGTCCTGCGTCTCGCCCACGGTACGGAGCAACCGAGTCGGCCGGAGCCCCGAGTGACGGAGCAGCAGCTCCACCGGGTGATAGCCACGGATGCGCCACGCCTGCTGTGACGAGGGGACGGTCACGAGGTGCACCCCGGCACCCTCCGGTATGGTGGCCAGCGCCGCAGCCACGGCGACCCGGAGCGGACCGGCCAGCGCGCCGGCGGCATCCGTTCGGCCACCGTCCTTGAACGCTCCCAGGACCCGCCTGGCCACGCCGGAGTAGTCCAAAGCGGACCACACCAGGACACCCGATCGTTCGGAGCTGTGCGCCCACGGTGCCAGGGCTGCCCGGCAGACCCCGCACAGGGCCCGGTCGGGCATGCCGCAGCCGCTGCACTCGGTGGGCATCAGAACTGCCCACGCGTCGAGGGCAGCCCGGGAGAGGCCGGCTGGAGGGCGCATCCCGCCATCGTGGGGCCAGGCCCGGCCGGCCCGGGCGCGGGGCTCGAACCGGTGCAGAACCGGCTTCCGCACGATCGGTGGAGGGGCTACCCGCCGATGCCCTGCTGGGTGGCCAGGAGGGTGACACCGCCGAGTCGTTCCTGCCAGCCGGCACCGCGCTGCACCAGGAGACCGCCCGTGGACGAGAGCGCACGCAGGTCGCGCAGGTTGTTGCTGCCGACCATGGTGACGCTGTCCGGCGCGGACTCGAGGCGCGTGGTGAGTCCACCCAGCTGCAAGGCCACGATCCGTCCCTCACCGCTGGGGAGGCGGGTCAGGCAGGCCACGGTGAGTTCGTCGATCCAGGCCGCGTCCACGGCCGTGCCTCCCGGCGCGGCCAGAAGCACCGCGTCGCCCAGCGCGACCGGGGTGCTCTTGTCCCGGGTGATGGCGCTGACGACAAATCGGCTGTCCTTGCCCGACTGGAGCAGGGCGATCAGCCGAGTGCCGTCCCGCGACACGCGCAACGACTGGATCGCCGAGACTTCCGGCCACGGTGTAGGGACGGCGGTCGCTTCGCCGTTCGGGCCGTACACGAACAGTTCACCGGGGCGGGCGGCGGGCACCGACCAGACGAAGCCGTAATTGTCGATGGCAGGCGCGATCAGCCCCTGGCGGGGATCGAGCTGCACCGGGTCGTCACCGACCCTGACGCCGTACACTCCCGTTCCCGTCAGCACGGCGGCCGCGGTCTGACCGGGCGAGAGGGTGACGGAGGTCGGGTCCAGGGCGACGATCGAGCCGGACAATCCGGCGATCGGGCTGATCGAGGAACCGCTTGCCGCCAGGAATCCGAATTCGCCCTCGCGCAGGATCAGCGCCCGGGCGTCGACGCGGGAATTCGCGGTCGGGGCGTTCGCACTCAACTCGGCGATGTCCTGCAGGTTGCGGTTGACGGTGATGGTGGCGGACAGCCCGGGCGGAAGGCTGTTGGACAGTTGGGCCTTCATTCGCTGCAGGGTGACCCGGTCGGCGTTCAGCGCTTCGCTGTTGAGGTCGACCTTGGCGTCCCTGGCGATGACCTGCACGGCATCGGCGGTGAGCTTGGTGCCGTCGGGGAACGCCGTCACGACGGCTCCGGTGAACCAGGGGCTCGGGCCGTCGAGCAGTCCGTTGACGATCTTCGTCAGAGTAGCCCCACTGCGCGGGTACCAGCGCAGATCGGGCACCAGGTAGCTAAAGCCCGGGTCGAAGAAGTAGAGCGCCTGGGCGGTGAAGACATCTTGAAAGATATTCCGATCGACGACCGTGCCGTTCGGGGCCGCGCCGATGCGCCACTGGCCGCCGACCTGCACGAACTGGTAGCGCAACGCCACCGCGGTGGGCGACTCGACCTCGCGGTACTCGCCGCGCTCATCCACCTCGGCGACCGGATTCACCGAGAACTGCATCTGACCCTCGCCGACGGAGACGATGCTGCGCCCGGTGGCGTCGTCGATGGTCACCCCGGAGTCGGGCTCCCAGGAGCTGCTGTAGTTCGGAGCCAGGAACTCCCGCGCTATCGCGTAGTCGTTGTCGGGGCTCGTCGCCGCGTCGATGAAGCCGCGCAGGATCGCCTCGGGGGTGGCGTCCTTCTGCGGTCGCGAGGGCAGGAACACGGGTGCCGGGGTGGCGCCGGGCTGCACGGTCTGCCCCGCGCGCACGCCTCCGTCGCGCGGGATTCCCGCGCATCCGGTCAGGGCCACCGCGAGCGCGACCAGGCCAGCGAACATCCGGGTTCGACTACGCATAGTGCCCTCCCGTTTCTCCGGCGGCCGTGCCGCCGCCTGCATCGGCCGGGGGCAGCGGGCTCGGCGAGCTCGACAGCGTTCCGTTCGCGCTGCGCGGCAGGGTCAGCCGGAAGCACGACCCCTCCCCCGGGTGCGACCAGACCTGCAGCCAGCCGCCGTGCACGACGGCGTCTTCGAGGGAGATCGACAGGCCGAGGCCGGTGCCGCCGATGGTGCGCTTGCGCGACGGGTCGGCCCGCCAGAACCGGTCGAAAACGTGGGCCATCTCGGCCTGGCTCATACCCATGCCGTAGTCGCGCACCGACAGGGCCACCGCGCTCTCGTTGCTGTCGACGGACACGATGATCGGCTTGCCCTCTCCGTGCTCGATGGCATTGCCGATCAGGTTGTGCATGATGCGGCGGATGCGGCGGGGATCGACGTCCGCGTCGAGGTGCCCGCCCGGTGCCACCAGGGTCAGCACCGTGCCCTTGGAGTCGCCGAGCGAGCGCAACCCTTCGATGGCGTCCTCGGCCAGGTGC
Source organism: Cryobacterium sp. Hz7 (assembly GCF_004402815.1). Classification (NCBI taxonomy): domain Bacteria; kingdom Bacillati; phylum Actinomycetota; class Actinomycetes; order Micrococcales; family Microbacteriaceae; genus Cryobacterium; species Cryobacterium sp. Hz7. The sequence goes on along the minus strand of NZ_SOFB01000025.1, from coordinate 9,349 downwards.
ACCAGGTTCGTGGGCTCAGTCTCCAGCTGCACCGACCCGGCGTCGTATTTGCTGATCTCGAGCAGGTCGCTCAGCAGCAGCTCGAAGCGCTCGACCTGCGTGTGCAGGAGCTCGGCCGTGCGTTCGACCGCCGGCGGGAACGTGGCACGGTGGTCATACAGAACGTCGCCGGCCAACCGGATCGTCGTCAGCGGGGTGCGCAGCTCGTGCGAGACGTCCGACACGAAGCGCTGCTGCACCTCGGACAGGTCGGCGAGTTCCTTGATCTGGCTCTGCAGGCTGTCCGCCATGCCGTTGAAGGACCGGGCCAGCGTCGCGATGACGTCTTCACCTTTTTCCGGGATGCGCACGCCGAGGTCACCGGAGGCCAGCCGCGCGCTGGTGGCCGCGGCCACGCGGATCGGGGTGACCACGAAGCGCACTACAATCCAGGTCACGCCACCGATCAGGAGGATCAGCACCAGGCCGGCGATGCCGAGGGTTCGCTGCACGAAAGCCAGGGTTGCCTCGGCGTCGGCCAGGCTGTACCCGATGTACAGCTCGTACCGGCCGGCGACCGGCACGGTGAGCTGGGAACCGACGACGATGCCGGGAACCAGCGCGCCGTCATCCGTCGCAAGCGTCACCGACTGCCAAAACTGCTCCCCGGCTTTCTCCTGCACCTGGAGGCGGAGAGCGGGCGTGATCACGCCGGTCGAATCACCGAATGACGAGGAGTCCTGCGGCGCCACAGTGGAGGCGTCCTGCCCGGGAGACCGGAAGATGGCGATCATCTGGGACGAGGATGCCGCGGTAATCAGGGTGCGGGCGGAGCCCACCAGGGTCTGCACCTCCACCCGGTCCGCGGCGTCGGAGGCGTCGAAGATGCCCTGGGCGGCGGTCGTGGCCCGGTTCGAGTCGACGAGCACCTGGTTCAGTCTTGATTGAAACAGGTCGTTGCCCACACTCGCGGAGATGTAGACCCCGACCACCATGATGGCCATCCCGGACAGCGCCACCGTGATGGTCACCGTGCGGAACTGCAGCGAGGAACGCCACAGTCCGCCGATCCTGGCCGGCCAGTCCCGCCAGTCCCGCCACACGCTGCGGTCGTTACCGGTGCCACCGAACACGAGGAACCTAGCCGGCCGCGCCGGCCCGATAGCCGACCCCGCGCACCGTCATGACGATGCGCGGGTTGTCCGGGTCGTCTTCGACCTTGGCGCGCAAACGCTGCACGTGCACGTTGACGAGGCGGGTGTCCGCCTTGTAGTGGTAGCCCCAGACCTGCTCCAGGAGCATTTCCCGGGTAAAGACCTGCTGGGGCTTGGACGCGAGTGCCAGCAGCAGGTCGAATTCGAGCGGGGTGAGGTTGATCTGCCGCGAACCGCGCCGCACCTCGTGCCCGGCGGCATCGACGACCAGGTCCCCGATCTGCAGGTTGGCGGGGGTCTCCGATGAAATCGGGCGCAGGCGCGTGCGGATCCGGGCGACCAGTTCCTTCGGGTTGAACGGCTTGACCATGTAATCGTCAGCGCCGGACTCGAGGCCCTTCACGACATCCGTCGTGTCGGTTCGCGCGGTCAGCATGATGATGGGCGTGCCGGATTCGGCGCGGATCAGGCTGCAGACCTCGATGCCGTCGAGGCCGGGCAGCATCAGGTCCAGCAGGACCAGATCGGGCTTGACGGCGCGAAAGACCTCCAGGGCCAGGGAGCCGTCGGCGCAGAAGACCGGCTCGAAGCTCTCCGCGTGCAGCACTATGCCGATCATCTCGGCCAGCGCGGTGTCGTCGTCTACGACTAGAATACGTGCGTTCATCAAACCGTTTTCCACTCAGTCACCCAAAATACCCCGGTGAGTCATGCAATCACTGGCTCAAGAGTAGTCGACGGCGCTGCAGGAAAGCTCAACGCGCTCATTCCACACCGAGGTATGCCAGCATAGGTTTCGTGACCGACCCGCAGAACTGGCACTCCCCGACCGATGACGGGCGCAGCATCCCGGTCGGCGACGAGCAAAAACCGCCCCTCGCGCCCGCCGGTTTTGTGCCCCCGGCAAAACCGACCGCTGCTCCCGGCGCGAATACGCCGCCGGTCTGGGGTCCCCCACCGACCTGGACGCCCCCACCCAGACCGGGACTGATCCCTCTGCGCCCGCTGGGTTTCGGAACCCTGCTGTGGGCGCCGTTCCAGGTTCTGCGTCGCAACCCGAAGGCGACCTTCGGCAGCGCGCTGCTCGTTCAGGCGGGCGTCGCCCTGATCGCCGTCGTCATCGTGGGTCTGGTCTCCTACTTCGCGCTCGCACGGGTGGAGAACTCTCCACTGGAGGACCGCGACGCGCTCGAGGCCGGCGCGACCCTCAGCATTGTGCTCTCGGCCATCGTGCCGCTGGCTCTGGCGGTGGTCGCATCCGCTCTGTTGCAGGGCGTCATCGTGATCGAGGTGGCCCGGGCCACGCTCGGAGAGAAGCTGCGGCTGGGCGCCCTGTGGCGCGCCGTGCTGCCGCGCCTCTGGCCGCTGGTGCTCTGGACCCTGATGCTGAGTTCGGCCCTGATTGCGGCCATCGCCCTCGTGGCCGGACTGGTGGTGTTCTTGGTCTCCCTCGGCGGAGCGGGCGTGGGTCTGGCGGTGGTCACCGGCATCCTCGGTACGGTCGCCCTTCTCGCGCTCGGCATCTGGCTGTTCACGAAGACCTCGCTCGTGCCGAGCATGATCGTGTTGGAACGGCTCGGCATCCGGGCGGCGGTGGGGCGGTCCTGGTCGCTGACCCGCGGCTACTTCTGGCGCACGTTCGGCGTGCAGTTCTTGGTCGCGACGGTCGTGAACGTCGTCTCCCAGATTGTGACGACGCCGCTGTCGCTCCTGTTCGGTGCCGCCATCTCCGTGGTCGACCCGAACGCCGCCTTCGATGCGTACCTCCCGTCAGTGATCCTGTACGTTCTGACCATCCTCATCGGCCTGGTGCTCGGCGCCGTAGCAGCCGTGGTGCAGTCGGCCGCGACCGCCCTGATCTACATCGATCTGCGGATGCGCAAGGAAGGCCTCGACCTTGAGCTGGCCCGATTCGTCGAATCGGCCGCCGGCGCCGGTGTAGACCCCTACCGGTCGAAGCCGGCACACGCCTCGGAGACTGCCTGAGCATGATCGCAGGGTCGCACATTCACACGGTGATCCGGGCGGCGATACCGGTCGATCCCGGCGCGCCCGAAGCGCGGAAGTGGCTGCGGGAAGAGCTGGCCAAGGCTCCCTACGAGGCCGCCAAGCCCACCTGGTTCGACCGGTTGTCGACATCGATTCTGGACTGGTTCGCCTCCCTCACCGCGCCCTCGGCCGACGGTTTCGCCGCCTGGGTGCCCCTGCTCCTGACCGTGGCCGTGGTGGTCCTGGTCGTCGCCGCCCTCCTCATTTTCGGCCTGCCCCGGCTCAACCGGCGCAGCCGGCTCGCGTCGGACCTCTTCGGCGTCGACGACCGTCGCGGCGCCGCCGACCTGCGTCGTGCCGCGCTGGCCGCCGCCTCCCACCGGGACTGGAATCTGGCGAGTGCCGAGATGTTCCGGGCGCTGGCGCGCGGACTGTCCGAGCGCACCATCCTGATCGTGACGCCGGGCACCACCGCGCACTCCTTCGCGGCGCGGGCCGCCGAGGCCTTTCCCGGCGAACGGGTGCGACTGAGCGAGGCGGCCGAGCTCTTCGACGGGGTGCGCTACCTGGGGGCCGACGGCACCGAGCAGCGCTTCCTGGCCCTGGCGGCGCTCGAGAGCGACCTGCGGGCCGCCCGGCCGCCGCACCTCGAGGACCCAGCCCCGACGAAGCAGCCATGAGTCTTCTCACACAAACGGCCTCACAGCCGGCCGAAAACGCCGTCTCCTCCACACCAACCCTGCGCGAAGCCGGACGCCGGGCGCGGTACTGGCTGCTCGCCGGCGTCAGCGCACTGATCGTCGCCGTCGTCAGCACCGTCCTCGCTGCGGGCGGCGGCGTGGGCGGTAAGCCCCTCGAGGCCGACAGCGCGGCCCCAGCCGGCGCGCGGGCGCTCGTCGAGGTACTCCGCCGACAGGGTGTCAACGTCACCGCCGCCGACACCCTCGCGGAGGCGCGGAGCCTGGCCGGCGCCGCCGCCAACCCCACCGTGTTCTTCTTCGATGAGAGCGGCTACCTCACCGACGACCAGCTGAGCGCGATGTCCGCCCTGGCCCCGCGCACGGTGGTGGCCTCCCCCGATTTCCTGGCGCTGCAGACGCTGATCCCCTCGGTGGGCTTCGGCGGCGTGTCCCAGACCGCGGTGTCCCGTGCCGCCTGCACGGTCGCGGCCGCGGTCAAGGCCGACAAGCTCTCCCCCGGCGGCTCCACACTCACGATCCCGGCCGACGACGCCGAGCTGAGCGGATGCTTCACCTCGGGAGAGAACGCCTTCGCCCTGGTCGAACAGGCAACCGCCGACCGGACCCTCACCCTGCTCGCCGACGGCACCCTGTTCAGCAACGAGAAGATCGGCCAGGCCGGCAATGCCGCTCTCGCACTCAACCTGCTGGGCGCGGGGGACGACCTCGTCTGGTACCTGCCAACGATCGCCGATGTGCCGGGAACCGGAACGCCGTCGCTCGGCGAACTGACGCCCGGTTGGGTCACCCCGACCCTGATCCTGCTGGTGCTGGTCACCGTGGCCGCGGCCGTCTGGCGTGGGCGGCGCTTCGGGCCTCTCGTCGCCGAGAACCTGCCGGTCACCGTGCGGGCCAGCGAGACGATGGAAGGACGGGCCCGGCTCTACGCGCGCAGCAACGCCCGTCTGCGCGCCCTCGACGCACTGCGGGTGGGCGCCGTGCAGCGCCTTGCCGGCCAGGTCGGGTTGTCGCGGCTGGCGAGCCTCGACGATGTGATCGCCATGGTGGCCACCGTGGTCGACCGGCCGCCGGCCGACGTTCGGACCGTGCTGGTGGACGCCGTTCCGGCATCCGACTCCGATCTCGTCGCCCTCTCCGACCGCATCCAGGAAATTGAACGGGCCACGGCCCGCGCGACCACGCCCCTGCCACCCGGAAGAATGGACTCATGAGCACTCATACCCATGTCGATACCCTGCGAGGCTCCCTCGCCCAAGTCCGCACCGAGGTCGGCAAGGCCGTCGTCGGACAGGACGGCGCGGTAACCGGGCTGATCATCGCGCTGCTCGCCCGCGGCCACGTGCTGCTCGAGGGTGTGCCGGGCGTCGCCAAGACCCTCCTGGTGCGGTCCCTGAGCCACTCGCTCAGCCTGGAGACGAAACGGGTGCAGTTCACGCCGGACCTGATGCCGGGCGACGTGACCGGCTCACTCGTCTACGACGCCCGGGTGGGCGACTTCGAGTTCCGCAAGGGCCCCGTCTTCACCAACATCCTGCTGGCCGACGAGATCAACCGCACCCCGCCGAAAACCCAGTCGGCCCTCCTTGAGGCGATGGAGGAACGCCAGGTCAGCGTCGACGGGCGCTCCCTCCCGCTACCGGACCCGTTCATCGTGGCGGCGACCATGAACCCGATCGAATATGAGGGCACCTACACGCTGCCCGAGGCCCAGCTCGACCGGTTCCTGCTCAAGCTCGTGCTCGACGTGCCGGAGCGCGACGCGGAATTCGAGGTGCTGCGGCGCCACGCCGAGGGCTTCAACCCCCGCGATCTGGCCGGTGCGGGCGTCACCGCGGTTCTCGGCGCGGAGGAGCTGAAGACGGCCCAGGCCGCCGTGGCATCCGTGGGCGCGAGTCCGGACGTTCTCGCCTACATCGTCGACCTGGCCCGCGCAACGAGAAGCAGCCCGTCGGTCAAGCTCGGCGTCAGCCCGCGCGGCACGACCGCGCTCCTCGCCGCGGCCAAGGCGTGGGCCTGGCTGAGCGGCTATGACTCGATCACCCCCGACCATGTGCAGGCGATGGTGCTGCCGGTCTGGCGGCACCGCGTGCAGCTGCGGCCGGAGGCGGAACTCGAGGGCGTGTCCGTGGACGCGATCCTGCGTGCCGTGCTCGCCCAGGTGCAGGTGCCGATCTAAGTGACGCTCACCGGTCGGTTCGTTGCCCTCCTCGCGCTCGGCGTCGTGCCGATCGTGATACTCGGGAGTACCCCGGGGATGGCGACGGCCGTGCTGGGACTATGGGTGCTCGCCCTGGTGGGTCTCGGCATCCTGGACCTGGCCCAGGCCGGATCGCCGCGGAAGATCGTGCTCTCCCGCAGCATGCCCTCCCGGGTGCGCCTGGGCGAAAGCGTGACGAGCGACCTGTACCTGACCAACACCGGGGGTCGACGACTGACCATGGTGGTGCGGGATGCCTGGCAGCCGTCAGCCGGGACGGGCAACAACCGCACGCCGCTGGTGCTACCTCCTGGCGAACGACGGCTGGTGTCGCTGCGAATGACGCCCACCCGGCGCGGTGAACGCCGGGTGGACCAGGTCACGGTGCGCTCGTTCGGGCCGCTCGGGCTGTGGGCCCGTCAGGCCACCCTCCGGGCACCGGGCCAGATTCGGGTGCTCCCGCCCTTCAACTCGCGCAAGCACCTGCCGTCGCGCATGACCCGACTCAAGGAGCTCGACGGGCGCACCAGCCTGCTCGTGCGCGGCCAGGGCACCGAGTTCGACTCCATTCGCGAATACGTGCGCGGAGACGACGTACGCTCGATCGACTGGCGGGCCACGGCCCGGCACAACGACGTCATGGTGCGCACCTGGCGCCCCGAACGGGACCGCCGGGTGGTCATCCTGATCGACAGCGGCCGCACCTCGGCCGCGCGCATCGACGACGAGCCGCGCCTCGACACGGCTTTCGAGGCGTCGCTGCTGCTCGCCGCGCTGGCGGCCGGGGCCGGCGACCACGTGGACTTCATCGCCTACGACCGTCGGGTGCGCGGCCGCGTGCAGGGTGCGCAGGGAGCGGAGCTCCTTTCGCGCATGGTCGACACCATGGCCCTGATCGAGCCGGAGCTGATCGAGACTGACTGGTCGGCCGTTCCCGGGGAGGTGCGCGCGGTGACGAGCCGCCGGGCCTTGGTCGTACTGATCACGTCGATCGACGCGGCCGGAGCCTCGAGCGCCCTGCTGTCGGTGCTCCCCCAGTTGACCCGCAGAAACACCGTGATCGTCGCATCCGTCACCGACCCAACCACCCTGGAGGCCACGCGCCCGCGCGGCAACCGGGAGGAGATCTACCGGGCGGCGGCCGCCGAACGGGCACTGCTCGACGTGGCCAGGGTCTCGGCCGCCATCCGACGCCAGGGCGCCGAGGTCGTCACCGGCTCCCCCGCCGACCTGCCACCCGCACTGGCCGACCGCTATATCGCGCTCAAGGCCGCCGGCCGGCTCTAGGTGCTAGGCCGCGTAGATCCGAGTGCTGCCGGCCTCGAATTCGGCCAGGTCGCCGGTCTCACCCGCCCGCACGGCACGCCGGCCGAGCACGAGCATGTAGGCGAGGAAGGCGAGGAGGGCGGCCGCGCCGATCCCGATCTTCACCGGCCACGGCCACGGGGCCGGGGTGACGAAACCCTCGATCACCCCGGAGACGAAGAGCACGAAGACCAGACCGATGGCCACCGTCGAGAGGGCGCGGGCATCCTCGGCCAAAGCCTGCGCGCGAGTGCGGGCCCCCGGGGCGATCCAGGCCCAGAAGATGCGCAGTCCACCTGCCGCGGCCACGAAAATAGCGGTCAGTTCGAGCATGCCGTGCGGTGCAATGTACAGGAAGAACACGTCGCCCTTGCCGTAGGCGAACATAACCGCGGCCGTGATGCCGACGTTCTGCGCGTTCTGCAGCACGATGTAGGGCACGTAGACGCCGAGGATCCCAAAGGCGATGGCCTGGGCGGCGATCCACGCGTTATTGGTCCAGACCAAGCCGGTGAAGGATGCCGCGGGATTCTCCGAATAGTAGTTGACGAAATCCTCGTTGACGAGTTTCTGCAGCTCGGCGTCGGAGCCGACGGCGGCCAGGGCCTCAGGGTTGCCGGAGATCCAGAAACCGTAGAGGCCCGCGACCACAATCGTCACCACCGCCACGGCAAGGGTCAGCCACCGTAGGCGGTAGAGGGCGGCTGGCAACTGCAGCACGAAAAAGCTCGGGATCTGGGAAACAACGTTCGCGCTCGCCCCCGTGAACCGCAGCCTCGCCCGGGACAGCGCCACCGAGAGCCGGTCACCTTCCAGCGTCGAACCGGCGGTCGACTTGATCGCGGACAGCTGGGTCGCGCCGGACTGATACCGCTCGATCAGCTCGTCGGCCTGCGCGCCGGAGAGCCGCCGCTGCGAACCGAGCTCAGCCAGGCGGTCCCACTCGGCGCGGTGCGCCGCTGAATATGCGTCAAGGTCCATCTGCTCTAATAGTAGACATGGAGCAGCCCGGCAAGGTGGCCGATCACGGCCAGTATTCGTGGAGCGAGCAGGAATTGGTCACCGGCGAGGCCGTTGCCCTCGATGTAAGGGCGGCCAGCACCATCCTGCGCGCCGCCGGAACGATCATCGATTATGTTGCCTACATCCTCCTCTTCCTGGGGGTGGCCTTTCTTGTGGCGGGTCTCACGGGCGTGGCAATCGACGACGCACTCGGACGGGCGCTCGGGATCGCAGGCCTGGTGGTCTGCCTGCTCATCGTGCCGATGGCCGTCGAAACGGCCAGCGGCGGACGGTCCCTGGGCAAGCTCGCCATCGGCGCCCGCATCGTTCGCGACGACGGCGGCGCGATCCAGCTGCGCCACGCGTTCATCCGCGCCCTGCTGGGCATCATCGAGATCTACTTGACGTTCGGCGGCATCGCCGCCACCACTGCGCTTCTGAACAGCAAGTCCAAACGCCTGGGCGACCTGCTGGCCGGCACGTACAGCCAGCACGAGCGGGTGCCCCGCCTCACTGATCGAACCGTCCCGCTGCCGCCCGTGCTCGAGGCCTGGGCCCAGACGGTCGACATTGTGCGTCTCCCCGATCGCCTGTCCCGCCGCATCGCGCAGTTTCTCCGCCAGGCCGACAAGCTGACTCCGGCTACGCGGCTGCGCCTCGCAGACAGCCTGTCCACCGAGGCCGCCCCGTTCGTGTCGCCGAAGCCAGAGGCCCCGGCGGAGGTCTTCCTGGCCGGGGTCGCCGCGGTGCGCCGAAGCCGGGAGTCCACGGCGCTGAAGCTCGAGCGGGAGCGTCTCGACCGTCTGCTGCCCATTCTGCATAGCCTCCCGCACGGTTTCCCCCAGCGGTAGGGCAACGGACCTCTCCCCCGCCGTTCCCGCGACGTATCCGACGAAGAATGTGGCGCTGCCGCCCGCGGGGCGCCCTCGCATCAGGGCCCGTGTGTGTGTGGCTAACTCAGGACATCTGTTGCCCGCAGTAGACGGCCGCCGCGGGTTAGTGCGGCATTGGTGCGGATGCCC
>NZ_SOFB01000008.1:0-45257 GCF_004402815.1 Cryobacterium sp. Hz7 | reverse complement strand
ATCGGCCCCGGCACGGCTCGGGCGGCCCGCGACGGCCGGCGTGGCCGCCGCCCTGGCCGGCCTCGGCGCGGCCGAGCTGACGGCCGCCCTGCTCGCCCCGGTGGGCAGCCCGATCTTCGCCGTCGGCGCGCTGGTCATCGACCGCGCCCCGGCCTGGTTGAAGGAACTCGTCATCGCCCTGTTCGGCACGGCCGACAAGGTCGTACTGGTGTTCTGCGTCGCGCTCGGTGCCGTGGTGCTGGCCGCCGCCGCCGGGGTGCTGGAGTTCCGGTGGCCGCCGATCGGCCGGGTCCTCGTGGCCCTGGCCGGCGCGCTGGCCGTCTTCGCGGTGCTGTCCCGGGAGAACACCGCCGCCTTCGACGCGATGCCCGCAGTGCTGGCGATGGTCGTTTCGGCCGTGCTCCTCACGGTGATGGTCGCCCAGCTGCGCCGCACGCCCGGAGGCGCCGAGGCATCCGCCCCGGACCGCCGTCGGTTCCTGGTCTGGGCCGGGGCCAGCGCCGGCCTGGGCGTGCTCGCCGCGGCCGGCGGGCAGCTGATCTCGGCCGGTATCCGGGCGACGGATGCCGCGCGCGCGCGCTTCACACTGCCGGCCGCGGCCGTTCCCGGTGCCCCGATCCCAGACGGTGCCGCGCTGGACATCCCCGGCCTCACTCCGCTGATCACCCCGAACGCCGACTTCTACCGCATCGACACCGCCCTGCAGGTGCCCCGGATCGACCCGGGAACCTGGACGCTGACGGTCACCGGGATGGTCGAGAGGGAGATCGAGATCGACTTCGCCGAGCTCCTCGCCCTGCCCCTCGAGGAGAGCACGACCACTCTCGCCTGCGTCTCCAACGCCGTCGGCGGCGACCTGATCGGCAACGCGACCTGGCTGGGCTACCCGATCCGCCTGTTGCTGGCGCGGGCCCGGCCTCTCGCCGGGGCCGACATGGTGCTCTCCCGCAGCGAGGACGGCTGGACCGCGGGCACCCCGCTGGAGGTTCTCACCGACGACCGCAACGCGATCCTCGCAGTGGGGATGAACGGGGAGCCGCTCCCCCTCGAGCACGGCTACCCGGTGCGCATGGTCGTGCCCGGGCTCTACGGTTACGTGTCGGCCACGAAATGGGTGGTCGAGTTGAACGTGACCCGCTTCGACCGGGAGACCGCCTATTGGACGACGCGCGGCTGGACCGCCCGAGGACCGGTCAAGCTCTCCTCCCGGATCGATGTGCCGAGCCGTAACGCCGACGTCGCGGCCGGACCGGTGATCGTGGCGGGTGTGGCCTGGTCGCAGTACGTGGGCATCCGCGGCGTGCAGGTGCAAGTTGACGACGGAGCCTGGAACGACGCGACCCTGGCCGACGCGATCTCGGCCGACACTTGGCGGCAGTGGAGCTGGGTCTGGCCGGCATCGGCCGGGCGGCACACCCTGCGGGTGCGGGCGACGGATGCCGCGGGCCTGGTGCAGACTTCTGTGCGCCGGGACGTGATCCCCGATGGGGCCACCGGCCTGCACGATATCCCGGTCACGGTCGCCTGAAGCGACCCCTCGCAGCCCCGCGACAGCCGGCCGGCGCGGGCGTATCTTCAACAGCGAAAACCACGCAGCGTGCCGGCGCATTGCCGTGCCCAGCTTGAGAGGACGCAAATCATGCACCGGAATGACGGATCGACAGTGCGCGCCGGCGGCTCACGTCGCCCCCCGGCAGCGGAGTAGACGCTTATGCCCACCCGGACGAAACTGACCCCCGCCGACCTGCGGCACTTCGAGAAGCTGCTCCGCCATCAGCGCCGCGACCTCGACATCGCGCTCGGCCGGATCGGCACCACCCTCGACGGTGTGATCGAGGCCAGAAACGCCGGCACCGCCGACGACGAGCACGATCCCGAAGGACCCACCCTGACCATGGAGTGGTCGCGCATCTCGGGTGTGCACAGCGACCTGGCGGCGCAGTCTGCGGCGATCGACCAAGCCTTGGCGCGCATCGCGGACGGCAGCTACGGGTTCTGCACCCGCCGGGGCGAACCGATCGGCCGGGAACGACTCGAGGCCCGGCCGTCCGCGGAGCTGTGCATCGACTGCGCGCGCGAGTTGGAGGCGCACCGCCGGGCCTGACCGAACCAATTCGACGGAGATTCTGGTCTCCAGAGCGGTTTTTGGTCATTCTGGGGCCGCTTTGGGCAAAATCTCCGTCGAATTCGTTCCGGACGGCGCGGAGGGCGCGCATCGCTTTCTGCACGAGCACCTCGGTGCGCGTGTCGACGGAGCTGGTCGCCTCGTCCAGGATCAGCACGCTGGGCTTGGCGAGGAACGCGCGGGCGATGGTGAGCAGCTGCTTCTCGCCGGCGCTGACGTTGCTGCCCTCGTCGTCGAGTACGGTGTTGTAGCCGTCGGGCAGCGTGTGCACGAACCGGTCCACGTAGGTCGCGCGCGCCGCGTCCAGGATCTCCTTCTCCGTGGCATCCGGACGCCCGTAGGCGATGTTGTCGCGGATCGTGCCGCCAAACAGCCAGGTGTCCTGCAGCACCATGCCCATGCGTCCACGCAGGTCGTCGCGGGTCATTCGGCGCACGTCCACGCCATCGAGCGTGATCCGGCCGGCGTCGAGCTCGTAGAAGCGCATCATCAGGTTCACCAGGGTGGTCTTGCCTGCCCCGGTGGGGCCCACGATGGCCACGGTCTGGCCGGGCTCGGCCACCAGGCTCAGGTTGTCGATCAGCGACTTGTCCGCCGTGTAGCGGAACGAGGCGTTCTCGAAGACCAGCCGGCCGTGGGCGGTCGTGGGTGCCTCGGCACGCTCCGGGTCGGGGCTCTGCTCATCGGCGTCGAGCAGGGTGAAGACCCGCTCGGCGGAGGCGACGCCGGACTGCAACAGGTTCGCCATCGACCCGAGTTGGGCCAGCGGGTGGGTGAATTGGCGGGAATACTGGATGAACGCCTGCACATCGCCGAGCTGCATGGCCCCGGATGCCACCTGGAGGCCGCCGACGACGGCGATCCCGACGTAGACGAGGTTGCCGATGAATGTCATCGCCGGCATGATCAGGCCGCTGACGAACTGGGCGCCGAAGCTGGCCTCGTAGAGCTCGTCGTTCTTGGCCCGGAAGCGTTGCTCGACCTCCTTCTGGCGGCCGAACACCTTGACCAGGGCGTGGCCGGTGAAGGTCTCCTCAATCTGGCCGTTCAGCTCGCCGGTGTGGGTCCACTGGGCGACGAACAACTTCTGCGAGCGCTGGGCGATCAGGACGGTCGTGACCAGGGTCAGCGGCACTGTGACCAGGGCGATCAGGGCCAGGAGAGGCGAGAGCTGGAACATCATCACGATGACGCCCACCACGGTGAGCAGAGAGGTGACGGCCTGGCTCAGCGACTGCTGCAGGCTCTGTGAGACGTTGTCCACGTCGTTGGTGACCCGGCTGAGCACCTCGCCTCGCTGCACCGTGTCGAAGTAGCGCAGCGGGAGGCGGTTGGGCGACGATCACCATGGTGGCGCCACCCGTGCCGACGGCCAGTGCCTCGCGCAGCCGAGCATCCGTCGCCAGGTCGAGCGAGGAGAACGAGTCGTCGAAGATATAGAGTTCGGGCCGTTTGACCAGGGCCCGGGCAATGGCCAGGCGCTGCCGCTGCCCGCCGGACACATTCATGCCGCCCTGCGCGATGGTCAGTGCCTCCCAGAGTTCCGCCTCAGTGGCGTCGGGCTTGCCGTAGAGCAGGTTGCTGCGCACGGTGCCGGAGAACAGATGCGGCTTCTGCGGCACCAGCCCGATGCTGCCCCAGAGCAGGTCAGGGTGGAGCTCGCGCACGTCCACCCCGTCGACCCGCACGCTGCCGTTGGTGGCGTCGAAGAGGCGAGGCAGCAGGTTGACCAGGGTGGTCTTGCCCGATCCGGTGCTGCCGATGATCGCGGTGGTCTGCCCCTGATGCACGGTAAAGCTCACGTCGGAGAGCACCGGCTGCTCGGCGCCGGGGTAGGCGAAGCCCACGTCCACGAGTTCCACCTCTCCGCGGCCGATACTGTCGACGACGGGGTGGCGCGGCGGGCGCACGCTGGACTCGGTCTCGAGCACTTCGCCGATCCGGTCGGCCGACACGGTCGCCCGCGGGATCATCACGGCCATGAACGTGGCCATCATCACGGCCATCAGGATCTGCATCAGGTAGCTAAGGAAGGCAACCAGGGTGCCGACCTGCATGGACCCGTCCTCGATCCGGAACGCCCCGAACCAGATCACGGCCACGCTGGAGACGTTCAGGACGAGCATGACGACCGGGAACATCAGGGCCATCAGGCGGCCGGCCTGAAGGGCGGTGTCGGTGACATCCACGTTCGCCTTGCCGAACCGCACGGACTCGACGTCTTCGCGCACGAACGCCCGGATGACGCGGATGCACGTGAGCTGTTCCCGCAGCACCCGGTTCACCGTGTCGATGCGGGTCTGCATCAGGAGGAACAGCGGCACCATCCGCGCGATGATCAGCCCGACCGCGATCAACAGCACGGGCACGCTCACGGCGATCAATCAGGATAGCTGCACGTCCTGCCGGACGGCCATGATCACGCCGCCGATGGACAGGATCGGTGCGGTGACCATCATGGTGGCGGTCATCAGCACGAGCATCTGCACCTGCTGCACGTCGTTGGTCGACCGGGTGATCAGCAACGGGGCGCCGAACCGGGTGACCTCCTGCTCGGAGAACTCGCCGACCCGGGTGAAGACAGCGCCGCGCAGGTCGCGTCCGAGCCCCATGGCGGCCTTCGCGCCGAAAAAGACGGCGACGATCGCGCACACGATCTGGAACAGGGTGATCAGCAGCATCAGACCACCGATGCGCAGGATGTACACGGTGTCTCCCGTGGCGATGCCCTCATCGATGATGTCGGCGTTGAGGGTGGGCAGATAGAGCGAGGCGATCGACTGGGCCAGCTGGAACACGACGACGGCTGCCAGCAGCCGCCGGTACGGCCGCAGGTATTTCACGAGCAGTTTCCAGAGCATCGGATCTCCTAGCAGGGGGCGTTCGGCGGCGTCGGGAAGCCGATGATGCCGTAGAGGATGAGGGCGGTGAGCTCATCGTCGTCGAAGTCGGGGCCGGCCGTGATGTGGGGCACGGATGCCGCAAGCGCGATCATCCGGATGACCTGCCCTGAACGCTCCGGGGCAACCGTGAGGCGCAGGAGGTCAGGCGCGAGCACGTCGGCGAGCAGCACGGTGAACTCGTGCGCGACGTCGTGGGTGTGGGGTCTGCCCATCGAGCCCACCGCCGTCATCAGCGCGAAGACCTGCGCGAAGCGGCGGCGCAGCAGGGAGACCATGGCGCGCACCCGTTCCTCGAGCGGGAGCTCACGGTCGAGCGCGGCAAGTTCGAGACGGAACGGCTCGGGGTCGAGCTGACGGTCCATGGCCGCCCGGAGCAGGTTGTCCTTGCTGTCGAAGGCTCGGAAGATGGTGCCCTCGGCGATCCCGGCGCACTGGGCGATCTGTCGAGTGGTGACGGTCTGGCCGTGCTCGATCAGCAGCGGCGTGACCGCGTCGAGGATCATCGACTGCCGGTCCTCGACGGACAGGGCTTTCGCGCGCGCAGGTTTGACGGACATCCCCCCAGCTTGTATGAGTGAGCGCTCACTCACAAAGTGGAATCGGGGTTCGGGTTCCAGAGAGGACGGTTCAGGCGAAGAGGTCCGAGATCCAGGCCACGTCCTCGGGCGACGGCCTCCACGCGCTGCCCTCGGTGGCGTTCTGCAGGATCTGTTCCGGGCGGGTTGCTCCGGCGATGATGCTGGTGAGCCCCGGCTGGGCCAGCAGCCAGGCGAAGGTGGCTGCGAGCATGGTCACGCCGCGCTGGTCGCAGAACGCTTCGTACTTTTCGATGACGTCCCAGGGCGCGTTCCGGGCCAGGTGCGGCCGGACCATCATGATGCGGCTGTCGGCGGGGCCGCCCGCACGAGAGAACTTGCCTGTGAAAAGCCCGTTGTAGAGGGGGAAGAACGGCAGGAAGCCGAGCCCGTAGGCGTTGACGGCCGGCAGCACCTCGTCTTCGGCGTCACGCACCAGCAGGCTGTACTCGTTTTGCGCCGAAACGAACCGCGGATGCCCCGTCAGCCGGGCGGTGAACTCCGCCTCGGCGATCTGCCAGCCGGCCAGGTTGGAGTGGCCGATATAGCGCACCTTTCCCTCGCGGATGAGGTCGTCGAGGGTCTGCAGGGTCTCTTCGATCGGGGTGTTCGGGTCAGGCTGGTGCAGTTGGTAGAGGTCGATCCAGTCGGTCTGCAGGCGCCGGAGGGACGCCTCGACGGCCAGTCGAATGTAGCGACGTGAGGCGCGGGCGCCCCAGTCGGGTCCATTCCGACCGTTCATGTCCATGCCGAACTTCGAGGCGAGCACGATCTGGTCGCGCTTGCCCCGCAGCGCGCAACCCATCAGGGTCTCGCTGAGGCCGCGTTCCGCGCCGTAGATGTCGGCCGTGTCCAACAGGGTGATCCCGGCGTCGACGGCCGCATTGACGACGGCGGTGGTTCCGGCCTGGCTCTCCGTCGCGGTTCCGGCGCGTCCGAAGTTGTTGCAGCCCAACCCGATCGTGGACACCATGAGCCCCGAATTGCCCAGTCTGCGGTACTCCATCTGCTCCATCCCTCCACATTAGGCTCGCCGGCCTGTGCTAAACAGGACTCAACTACAAAGGGGTGTCAGTGAGTCGTTTCACGCTCGGCGTCATGTCGCGTTCCGGTAAGCCGAATGAACGGCGCTTGCCCATTCATCCGTCACATGTCGAACGGATCGATCCGGACCTCCGGGAGCGAATGTTTCTCGAGCGGGGCTACGGAGAGCAGTTCGGCGTGTCGGACGAGCAGCTGGCCCCGCTCGTGGGAGGGCTTTGCTCGCGCGCGGACCTCATCCGGGAGTGCGACGTCATCCTGCTCGCAAAGCCTCTGCTGGCGGATGTCGCGGCACTGCGCGACGGACAGGTGCTCTGGGGCTGGCCGCACTGCGTGCAGGATGAGAAACTCACCCAGCTTGCCATCGACAAGCGGCTGACCCTGATCGCGTTCGAGGCGATGAACCACTGGACCGGAGGCGGCGAGTTCCACCTGCACGTGCTGCACAAGAACAACGAGCTCGCCGGGTATTGCTCCGTGCTGCACGCCCTGTCCCTGATCGGTTCGACGGGTGACTACGGCCGCAAGCAGCGTGCCGCGGTGATCGGCTTCGGGGCCACCGCCCGGGGCGCCGTGACGGCGCTCAACGCACTCGGTGTCTACGATGTCACGGTGCTGACCAATCGCGACGTGACCGCGGTCAGCTCCCCGATCCACTCCGCCCAGATCGTGCAGCTCGACCACGGCGACGGCACGAACGGGAACTTCGCCCTGCCGGGAAACGAACGGGTGCCACTGCCCGAGTTTCTCGCCGGCCACGACGTCATCGTGAACTGCGTGCTGCAGGACCCAAATGCCCCGCTCATCTTCCTGGGCCACGATGATCTTCCGATGGTGGCCCCGGGGTCGCTGATCATCGACGTGTCCTGCGACACCGGCATGGGTTTCAGTTGGGCGAAATCGACGACGTTCGACGAACCGACCTTCCGGGTCGGCACCAACGTCACCTACTACGCGGTCGACCACAGCCCGTCGTACCTCTGGAACTCCGCCACCTGGGAGATCAGCGAGGCGCTGTTGCCGTACCTGCGCGAGGTCCTTGCGGGCGAGGCCGCTTGGACCGCCAACGAGACCCTTCGGCGGGCCATCGAGATCCACGAGGGGATCATCCGGAATCCCGACATCCTGGCATTCCAGCACCGCTCCCCCGAGTATCCCCACACCCGGCTCGCCTGAAGCCGGCCGGCTCCTCCCCAGCCCAGCCCGGCCCTCCTTCCACGCCAGGTCCGAAACCCGCGCTGTGCGCAGGGCGCCGCCGACTACAGTCGAGGCATGACGACCATCGAAACCTTCCTGATCCGGCTGCCCAGCCCCATTGGGCGGCTGGAACTCACGAGTGACGCCGAGCGCATCCTCTCCCTCTCCATCGAACGCGACGGACAGCTGCCCCTCGACGAGACCCCGGAAGCCCCGTCGCCCCTGCTCGACCGGGCCGCGCGCCAATTGGCGGAGTACTTCGGCGGCACCCGCACGGTTTTCGACCTGCCCGTGGCGCCGAGCGGGGGCACTGCGTTCCAGCAGGGCGTCTGGCAGCGACTGTCCGAGCTCGGCTTCGGCGAGGCGACCTCGTACGGCGAGCTGGGACGATCGCTGGGCAAGCCGGGGTCCGGCCGGGCCGTGGGCGGCGCCGTCGGGGCGAACCCCGTTCCGATCCTGATCGGCTGCCACCGGGTGCTCGCCGCCGACCGTCGCATCACCGGCTACAGCGGCGGCAGCGGAGTGCCCACCAAGGTCTGGCTCCTCGACCACGAGGGCATCGAGCACCGCTCATGAGCACCCCGGCGACCAGCGCGCTGCCAGCCGAGGCCACGACATCCGCCTCACTGAAGCTCGGCGATGACGGGCTCACCCGCTGCGGCTGGGTCGGCGGCGACCCCGAATACCAACGCTACCACGACGAAGAGTGGGGGCGTCCGCTCCGGGACGAGAGGCTGCTGTTCGAGAAGCTGTGCCTCGAGGGGTTCCAGGCCGGCCTGTCCTGGATCACCATCCTGCGACGTCGGCCGGCCTTCCGGGCCGCCTTTTACGACTTCGACGTCGACCGCGTGGCCGTGATGGACGACGTCGACGTCGCCCGGCTCCTCGCGGATGCGAGCATCATCCGGCACCGCGGCAAGATCGAGGCCACCATCCGGAACGCCCGGGTCACCCGAGACCTCGGCGAGAGCCTGACCGAGCTGATCTGGAGCTTCGCGCCCGAAGCCCGCGGCCCCCGGCTGCGGGAGCGCGGCGAGGTCCCGGCGACCACAATGCAATCGATGGCACTGAGCCGGGAGTTGCGCACCCGGGGCTACACGTTCGTCGGCCCCACCACCATGTACGCCCTGATGCAGTCGGCCGGCCTCGTCGACGACCACCTGAGCGGATGCCATCGGTCGAACGACGCCTGACCACCACAACGCCTTCGGCTGACGCTATGCCGATCGCCGCCCTGTCAGCCGCCACGCTGCCAACCGCCGCCCTGACGGCCACGGGCTGCCCGACCGCGGGCTGCCCGACCGCGGGCTGTTCTGCGTGAGGTGCTCCTCGAGGCGAGTAAGTCCTGAACGATTGGTTCTGTCGCGCCCGCACTTCAGCCCTGACTGCACCGTGTGGACGCCGTTCATCACGGGCGGAACGCCGTGTCCGGTGTCGAACCAATTCGACGGAGATTCTGCCGAAAATGAGCATATTTCTGGGATTTAGAGGATATTCAGGCCGAATCTCCGTCGAATTCGTTCGGGACGGAGTCGCCGCGAGGCCTCGGAATCAAACATACGGCGGTCGGAGCGCACGTTCATCCCCCTCCCTTTCGCGGTCACGGCTCTCCGACGTGTGCATCGAAAACAACCGCTTCGAAGCCCCCATCCGCGAATCCTCATCGCCCCCCCCAGCCATCAGGACTCGCGCGTCTATCGGAGGGACGGCAGCAGGCCGAGTGCCCGTACGGCCTCGCGCTCCTCGATCAGCTCCGCGACGGACGCGTCGATCCTCGCCCGCGAGAACGCGTTGATAGCCAGGTCCGGCACGATCTGCCAGCGGCCGTCGACAGCCCGAACCGGGAAGGAACATACGAGCCCCTCCGGGACGCCATAGGAGCCGTCGGAGCTGACGCCCGCCGAGGTCCACCGCTCACCGGTCCCGTTGACCCAGTCGTAAACGTGGTCGATGGCTGCGCTGGCCGCGGAGGCCGCGGACGATGCCCCGCGGGCCTGAATGATTTCGTAGCCTCGGTTCGCCACCCGGGGGATGAAGTCGTCGACGAGCCAGTCCTGCGCCACCAGCTCGGAGACCGGACATCCCCCGGCGGTGGCGTGGAAGACATCCGGGTACTGGCTGGCGGAGTGGTTGCCCCAGATGGTGAGACCGTCGAGTTCGGCGACGTGCACCTGCAGCCGGCTTGCTAGCTGAGCGATGCCGCGGTTGTGGTCCAGTCGCGTCATGGCGGTGAACCGGTCGGCGGGGATGTCGGGGGCGAAGGCACTGGTCACCAGGGCGTTGGTGTTGACGGGGTTGCCCACGACCAGCACGCGCACGTCGGATGCCGCGCCCGCGTTGAGGGCGGCCCCCACCGGACCGAAGATGCGGCCGTTGCTTTCGAGCAGCGCGACGCGCTCCATTCCAACGGCTCTAGGGCGGGATCCGACCAGGAGGGCGATGTTGACGCCGTCGAAGGCGCGCACGGGGTCTTCGGTGACCGTCACGGAGCGTAGGAGAGGGAACGCGCAGTCCTGCAGTTCGAGGGCGGTGCCCTCGGCTGCTGCGCGCCCCGAGGGGATCTCCATCAGGGTCAGGTTGACGGGAACGGTCGGGCCGAGGAGGTCTCCGGACGCGATCCGGAAGAGCAGCGAATAGCCGATCTGTCCGCCGGCGCCGGTGACGGTGACATTCATTGGTGTGGACACGAAAGCCAGCCTAGGGCCGGAATGTGCCCGCGTCAGCCTCGGGTTGCGGCAACCTCGGCGGCGACGACCAGATTCAGTTCCCGGACCGCTCCCGGGCGCAAATCGAAGCCTGCCCCCGGTGCCCAGTCGAGCAGCTCTACGGCGGTGTCGAAGGACCGACCGTGCCGGATCAGAGCCCGGGTGAAGTTCCCCTTGGCCGTCTTGTTGAAGTGGTTCACGGCTCGCGTCTGGCCGTCCGCCGTCTCCGTGACCACGCGCAGAAACACCGCGTCGGGCCGCACCGGCGCGGGGCCGAGCGCCACGTACCCGTTCGAGCGGAGATCCAGCAGGAGCCCCGCTGACCCCGCCAGAACGCAACCCACAGCGCCCGCCCAGTGCTTCTTCAGAGGCAGCTCCGGCAGCCTGGAATCGCAGGACAGCCGGTAGGCCGGGAGGAGATCGAGAGCGCCGACCGGCCCGAACAGGGCGGAATGCACGAGGACGTTCCGGCCTGCCCAGTCGCGTTCCAGCGGGGAGAGGCTGGCGGCGTCGAGGGCGTCATAGACGACGCCGGTGTACCGGTCGATGGCCGGCATTGTGGCGGCGGAGGACAGCACGCGATTGCGCTCCACCTCCGCGGACTGCGTGCGACCCAGTCTTAGGGCCGACATCATCGCATCCGGATGCTTCGCAAGCGACTGCAGCGCACGCACAAGTACCCGCCGCTTGGGTCCAAGCGACGGGTACGTGAGGCTCTGCAGGTCAAGCGGTAATTCGATGCCCCCGTGACGTTTCGTCTCGGACGGCGGCAGAAGGATCAGCACACTGACTAAACGAGTTCTGCCTTGCGAGCGACGATCGTGACCACATCGTTGGCGACCGACAGGAAGCCGTCCGCCGCCTCGGCGACGATTTTCTCGCCGCCGCTCAGGGTCACGCGCACCTCACCGCTGGCCAGGATGGCCAGCATGGGCTCGTGCCCGGGGAGGATTCCGATCTGGCCTTCGACGGTGCGGGCGACAACCATGCTCGCCTCGCCGGACCACACCTCGTGGTCCGCCCCGACGACGCTGACCTTGAGCGAAGAATCGGCCATGACTAGTCGTTCTCCTTCTGGATTTTCGCCCACTTCTCTTCGACGTCGGCGATACCTCCGACGTTGAAGAAAGCCTGCTCGGCCACGTGGTCGAAGTCACCATTGGCAATCGCCGTAAAGGATTCGATGGTGTCCTTAAGCGATACCGTGGACCCCTCGACGCCCGTGAACTTTTTGGCCATGTAGGTGTTCTGCGACAGGAACTGCTGGATGCGGCGTGCGCGGGAGACGGTGACCTTGTCTTCCTCGGAAAGCTCGTCGACACCGAGGATCGCGATGATCTCCTGCAGTTCCTTGTTCTTCTGCAGAATCGCCTTGACGCGAACGGCCGTGTTGTAGTGATCGGCACCCAGGTAGCGGGGGTCGAGGATACGGCTGCTCGAGGTGAGCGGGTCGACGGCCGGGTAGAGGCCCTTCGAAGCGATCTCACGCGACAGCTCGGTGGTGGCGTCGAGGTGGGCGAACGTGGTCGCCGGGGCCGGGTCGGTGTAGTCGTCAGCAGGCACGTAGATGGCCTGGAGCGACGTGATCGAGTGGCCACGGGTCGACGTGATGCGCTCCTGCAGGATGCCCATCTCGTCGGCCAGGGTCGGCTGGTAGCCCACAGCGCTGGGCATACGGCCCAAAAGGGTCGACACCTCAGAGCCAGCCTGAGTGAACCGGAAGATGTTGTCGATGAAGAGCAACACATCCTGCTTGGCAACATCGCGGAAGTACTCGGCCATGGTGAGCGCGGAGAGGGCGACGCGCAGACGCGTCCCCGGCGGCTCGTCCATCTGGCCGAACACGAGGGCGGTCTTGTCGAAGACGCCCGCCTCTTCCATCTCGTGGATGAGATCGTTGCCCTCACGGGTGCGCTCACCGACACCGGCGAACACGGACACTCCACCGTGGTCCTGCGCGACACGCTGGATCATTTCCTGGATCAAAACGGTCTTGCCGACGCCGGCACCACCGAACAGGCCAATCTTTCCACCCAAGACGTACGGGGTGAGCAGGTCAATGACCTTGATGCCGGTCTCGAACAGCTGCGTCTTGGATTCCAGCTGGTCGAAGGGCGGTGGCTTGCGGTGGATGGGCCAGCGCTCAGTGATTTCGATCTTCTCGCCGGGCTCCGCATTGAGCACCTCGCCAATGGCGTTGAACACGCGCCCCTTGGTAACGTCCCCGACGGGAACCGTGATGGGCGAGCCGGTGTCCCGGACCTCCTGGCCACGAACCAGACCGTCGGTCGGGTTCAGCGCGATGGCGCGAATGAGGTCGTCGCCCAAGTGCTGGGCAACCTCGAGCGTGATCACGGTCGACACATCACCGATGACGATGGTGGTCTTCAGTG
Source organism: Cryobacterium sp. Hz7 (assembly GCF_004402815.1). Taxonomy (NCBI): domain Bacteria; kingdom Bacillati; phylum Actinomycetota; class Actinomycetes; order Micrococcales; family Microbacteriaceae; genus Cryobacterium; species Cryobacterium sp. Hz7. Next base: position 32,318 of record NZ_SOFB01000008.1, on the reverse strand, counting down.
CGTTGTACATGCCCGGAATCGAGTCGTGCGGGAACTCGATGTCGACGACCGGGCCCGTGACCCGGGCGATCCGGCCCACGGCCACGGTCTCGACCGGTGCATGGACTGGCGCGGTTGCGGTGTCAGTCATAGCTCTCTCTTCTCTGGTTTAGTGCTTGGCGGATGAGAGCGCGTCGGCTCCACCCACGATCTCGGAAATCTGCGACGTGATCTCGGTCTGCCGGGCGTTGTTGGACAGCCGGGTGTAGTCCTTGATTAGCTTGTCCGCGTTGTCGGAGGCCGATGACATGGCCTTCTGACGTGCGGCGTGCTCGGCTGCGGCGGACTGCAGCATGGAGTTGAAGATACGGCTCTCGATGTAGACGGGCAGGAGCGAGTCCAGCACCGTTTCAACGTCCGGTTCGAACTCATAGAGTGGCAGGACCTGATTATCACCAGGCTCCTCACCGCCCTCCACGACCTCGAGGGGAAGCAGCCGGACAACCTGAGGAAGCTGGGTGACCATGCTGACGAACCGGTTGTAGACGACGTGAATCTCGTCGACGCCACCGTCGTCCGCTTCGCGGAGGAAGGCCTCGAGCAGCGCGTCGCTGATATCGCATGCGGTCTCGTACTGCGGCTGATCGGTGGAACCGGTCCAAATGCGCTCGGAGACGCGGCGGCGGAAATTGAAGTACGACGCGGCCTTGCGACCCACCAGGAAGTAGACGATGTCCTTACCCTGGCTGCGCAGCAGCTCGCTGAGCGATTCGGCCTCACGCAGCACCTGCGAGCTGAACGCCCCCGCGAGACCACGGTCGGAGGCGAAGATGACGACCGCAGCGCGCTCGATCTTCTCCGGTTCGGTCGTGAGCACGTGGGCGACATTCGAGTACGTCGCTACCGCGGACACCGCCTGCGTGACGGCACGAGCGAACGGGGTTGACGCGGCGACGCGAGCCTTGGCCTTTTGAATGCGCGAGGCAGAGATCAACTCCATGGCCCGAGTGATCTTCTTAGTCGTCTGGGCAGACTTGATCTTCTGCCGGTAGACCCGAAGTTGCGCTCCCATGTGTCTCCTGTGCTTCCTTGTCAGTGCTGAATTGGTGCGGACGATCGAGTGATGCCGGCCGCGCCCCGCGGCTCGAACGAGTCGGGAGCGCGGCCGATGTCACTTAGCGGCGGTGCTTGACGATCTTTTCCTGGTTGACCTTGTCAGCGGGAATCGCCTCGAAGACTTCCTTGCCCACCGAGGCGAGCGGCTTGCCCTCGCCCGTCTGGAATCCTTGCTTGAACTTGTCGACCTCGATCTCGAGCGTCGCGATGGTCGCGTCGTCGAGAACGTTGGTGTCGCGCAGTGTCGTGAGTACGCTCGTGGTGCGGCCCAGGTGGTCGAGCAGGCCACGCTCGAAGCGCAGGACGTCGGCCACGGGCACCTCGTCGAACTTGCCGTTCGTGCCGGCCCAGATCGAGACGACCTGGTCTTCGACGGGGTACGGCGAGTACTGCGGCTGCTTGAGCAGCTCGGTCAGGCGTGCGCCACGACCGAGCTGGCGACGGCTCGTCGCGTCGAGGTCGGAGGCGAACATCGCGAAGGCCTCGAGCGACCGGTATTGCGCCAGCTCGAGCTTCAGAGTGCCGGAGACCTTCTTGATCGACTTGACCTGAGCGTCACCGCCGACTCGGGAGACCGAGATGCCCACGTCGACCGCGGGACGCTGGTTGGCGTTGAACAGGTCGGACTGCAGGAAGATCTGGCCGTCGGTGATCGAGATCACGTTGGTCGGGATGTAGGCAGAGACATCGTTCGCCTTGGTCTCGATGATCGGCAAGCCGGTCATCGATCCGGAACCGAGGGCGTCGGACAGCTTGGCGCAACGCTCGAGCAGACGGGAGTGCAGGTAGAACACGTCACCGGGGTACGCCTCACGTCCCGGCGGGCGGCGCAGAAGCAGCGACACCGCACGATAGGCCTCGGCCTGCTTGGACAGGTCGTCGAAGATGACGAGGACGTGCTTGCCGGCGTACATCCAGTGCTGACCGATGGCCGAGCCGGTGTACGGGGCGAGGTACTTGAAGCCGGCCGGGTCGGAGGCCGGGGACGCGACGATGGTCGTGAACTCCATGACTCCGGCATCCTCGAGCGCACCCTTGACGGCGGCGATCGTGGAACCCTTCTGACCGATGGCGACGTAGATGCAACGAACCTGCTTGTTCACGTCGCCCGTCGCCCAGTTGGCCTTCTGGTTGATGATCGTGTCAATCGCGATCGCGGTTTTGCCGGTCTGGCGGTCTCCGATGATCAGCTGACGCTGGCCGCGGCCGATCGGGATCATGGCGTCGATGGCCTTGATTCCGGTCTGCATGGGCTCGTGAACCGACTTGCGGTCCATCACGCCGGGTGCCTGTAGCTCCAGCGCGCGGCGGCCTTCGCTCTTGATCTCGCCGAGCCCGTCGATGGGCGCCCCCAGCGGGTCGACGACGCGGCCGAGGTAGCCGTCGCCGACGGGTACGGAGAGGACCTCACCAGTGCGGTGCACCTCCATGCCCTCGACGATGCCGGCGAACTCGCCGAGAACGACGACGCCGATCTCGTCTTCGTCCAGGTTCTGGGCGAGGCCGAGGGTGCCGTCCGCGAACGTGATGAGCTCGTTCGCCATCACGCTGGGAAGGCCCTCGACGTGCGCGATGCCGTCGCCGGCCGTGGTGACGTAGCCAACCTCGGTCGTCGCGGTCTTGTTCGGCTCGTAGGACTTCACGAAGTCCTGGAGAGCGTCACGGATCTCATCGGGGCTGATCGTTAGTTCTGCCATCATCTTCCCTTTTCTGTACTGGGTGTACAGGTTCTGTCGTGCACGAGACGCTGCCGTCCCGAGGTGTGTGGTACTGACTGAAGCGGTCAGCCAGCGAGCTGGATTCTCAGATCTTTAAGGCGGGTGGCAATGCTGCCATCGATGACGTCGTCACCGATTTGAACGCGGACGCCCCCGACAATTTCGGGGTCGACAACCTCATTGATCGTGAGCCGACGCCCATAGCGCACCGTGAGGCTGGCTCGAAGGCGATCAACCTGCTCCGGAGCCAACGCGGCGGCCGACGTGATCGTGGCGATCGAGCTGTCCGACTGGTCCGCGACGATGGATGCGGCGTAGCGCAGCAATTCTCCGATGCGGCGGCCGCGGGGCTGCTGCACCAGGTGTCGAACAATCGCGAGCGTCTGTTCGGAGACCTTGCCGGCCAGGAGGGCGTCAACAACACTCACCTTGGCCGCTGTGGTGCCGAGCTTTGAGGCGAGGGCGAGCTCGAGCTCGCCGTTGGACGACACGGTCTTGCCGAACGCGAACAGTTCCTCCGCGACCTGCCCTGGGACCGTGGCCGAAGACGCAATCACCCGCAGGCCGAGGTCTTCGATGCCGGCCAGAAGATCGGTGTGGTTCGACCAGCGTGCGGCGGAGGCTGCTTGAAGCAGCTCCAGCGCGGTCGGCGTCATTGCGCCCGAGAAGATTGCGCTCACGAGGGTGGCCTTCGCCGCCGCATCCGCTGACGGGTCGACCAAAGCCGACCGGAGCTGTGACGTGTGGCCAATCACACGACCGGAGTTCAACAAATTGACGCCGGTCGCGAGGTCGTTCGTTCCCCCGGGACGGGACAGAACCGCCCGTGTTGAGACTAAGGCTTCCCTGGTGGCGCTACCCATTACCGGACCACTTTCTCCGAGGCCTCGAGGTCAGCCAGGAATCGGTCGACGATGCCGCTGGCCTTTTCGTCGTTGGTCAGGCTTTCGCCGATGACGCCGGAGGCCAGGTCGATGGCCAGTGTGCCGACTTCGCTGCGCAGGGAGATCACTGCGGCCTGTCGTTCGGCCACGATCTGAGCCTTCGCCGTCGCGGTTACCCGAGCGGCGGCGATGACGGCCTGCTCCTTGAGCTCGTTCACGATCGTCTGTCCGTCGACGCGGGCGGCGTCGCGGATCCTGCCGGCCTCGGCCCTCGCCTCGGCCAGCTGGGTCGTGTACTGCTCGAGAGCAGATTCGGCCTTGCGCTGCGCATCATCTGCCTTGGCGATGTTGCCCTCAATGGCCTCCGCACGATCGTCGAGGATCTGGCGGAAGCGCGGGATCGCGAAGCGCACGAAGAAGACCATGACGACCAGGAAGACAACAGCCGACCAGGTGATGTCGTAGATGGCAGGAAGGAACGGATTCGTTTCCGCTTCTGCTGCCAGAACAAGCTCAGGCATGGTGGCGATCCCTAGACGAAGATGAAGAAGACGGCTACACCGATGAATGCAAGGAGCTCCGTGAACGCTATGCCGAGGAACATGGTGACCTGGAGACGGCCTGCGAGTTCGGGCTGGCGAGCCATGGCTTCAACGGTCTTTCCGGCGACGATACCGATGCCGATACCCGGGCCGATCGCGGCAAGACCGTAGCCTACGGTGGCGATATTGCCGGTGATCTCGGCAAGAATGGTGGATTCCACTATGTGTGTCCTTTCAATCGAAAACGACGTCGGTCGACGCAGTTGTGTGTGTCAGTGCTCTTCAGCCACGGCCTGTTGGACGTACACCGCGGTCAAGAGGGTGAAAATGTACGCCTGGAGGATGAACACGGCGAACTCGACGAAAGTGAAGATGAACCCGAACGCCAGCGTCCCGATTCCGAAGAGCCCCAACCAGCCACCTGCAGTGAAGATGAAGAAGCTCGTCGCCCCAAAGCACAGCACGAGCAGGAGGTGTCCGACCATCATGTTGAGCAGGAGTCGCAAAGCGAGCGAGATCGGCCGCACGATAAAGATATTGATGAACTCGATCGGGGCGAGCAAGATGTAGATCGGCCACGGCACACCGGCCGGGAAGAGCGAATTCTTGAAGAACTTGGCGGCGCCGAGCTGCTTGATACCCGCGTAGATGAACACGACGTAGGCGACGAGACCGAGCAGCAGGGGCATGCCGATGAGTGCCGTGCCCGAGATGTTCAGGGCCGGGATTACGCCCGTGACGTTCATCGCAAGGATGCCGAAGAACATGCCGGCCAACAGGGGCAGGTAACGGCGACCCATCTCCTTGCCGAGGATCTGATCGGCGATCTGCACCTGGACAAAACCCAGTGCAAGCTCGGCGATGCTCTGACCGCGGCCAGGGACTCGGGATGGTTTGCGCAGGGCGAGCCAGAAAAGCAGGAGCATCACGGCTACGGCGAGGATGCGGACCAGGATGATCCGGTTGATCTCGAAGGGCGTTCCCTCAAAGAACAACGCGGGGAGACCAAGGAACTCACTGATGCCCGGAGCCTGAAACTCATCGCCGGTAGCCATGGGAACCAGTAAGTTCGCAGCGTAATACAACAGCGCTATCTCCTGTTTCTGTGCGGATGCACAACGGCGACAATGGTCAAGTGTGGTCTGTGGCGCAGTGGATCACACTGCGGCCGGTGACAGTTTTTTGACTCTATCAACTTTCGCTCACGGCGACTAATCGACCGCCCCTGTTCCGGTCAGGACCTGGGGTGGTCGGATTTTTTTGGGAGCACGGCGTCACTCACGTAGCCCAAATGGGAGCGGAAGACCACAAGGACGTCGACGATCATGGTGCCGATGGCTCCGGCAATGACGGTGATGAACAGAACTGTCGTCTGCACGAAGGAAGCATCCCGAAGCAGAGCGAGTATCACGATGAACACGACGATTTTCAGCAGCCATGCCCCCATCACGATGCCGAAAAAAGCGGCAATGTCGAACCGCATGGCCCCGATGATGCTCACGGCAGTGATCGAAGCGAACAGCACGGCAAGCGCGGTGCCGATGAAGGCGCTGATGAGGCCTTCGGTTGACGCGAAAAGGTAGCCGAGTCCGCCGCCGACGATCGCGATGGCAATCGCGAGGAAGCCTGTGTATCGAAGGACTGCGGTCAGGACTCCCCTGGCGTTCGATGGCACCGCTCGGAGCGTGGTGGGCAAGCTGGTGGGATCGGGTGCGTTCATACGTTTTCCTCCACCGTCGCCGACGCCTCATCGAGGCGGTCGAGTCGGGCGATTTCTTCTCTGTGTTCGGCCGTTCGGGCGAGTTGGCTGGCGGACTCGACGGCCTTGCGCCGACTCAACGGAGCCAGCGTGACGAGGGTGCAGATCAGCAGCGCGACGATCAGGAAAATTGTGGCATACCAGGTGGGCAGCCCGAAATACACCGGGAGCAGAAAGTAGAGCAGGCAACCGACGGATGCCGCCGCGGTCCAGCCGTAGAAGATCAAAACGGCATGCAGGTGCGAATGGCCCATGTCCAGTAGCCGGTGGTGCAGGTGCTTGCGGTCGGCGCTGAAGGGTGATTTGCCGGCCCGGACGCGCCGGAACACCGCCAGACCGAAGTCGAGAAGCGGAATGATCAGGATGGCGACGGGCAGGATGATCGGGATGAACGCCGGGAAGAGCTGCGACCGGTTCACGGCGGTCGGGTCGACCTGGCCCGTGATCGCGATCGCGGACGTGGCCATCAGCAGACCCACCAGGAGGGCGCCCGCATCACCCATGAACAGTTTCGCCGGCCGCCAGTTGAGCGGCAGGAAGCCGACGCAGGCACCCACCAGGACGGCAGCGATCAGTGAGGCGAGGTTGAAGTAGTTGCTCGGGGAGGTGTCCCGGGCCAGCAGGTAGCTGTAGAGGAAGAACACTCCGTTCGCGATGAGCGCGACGCCGGCCACGAGTCCGTCGAGCCCGTCGATGAAGTTGATCATGTTCATCACGATCACGATCACGATCACGGTGATCAGGATCGACATCCAGGACGACCCGACGGTCAGGCCGCCGATCGGCAGCGACAACACCTGCACGCCCTGCCAGGCGATGAGGCCGGCAGCGATGAACTGCCCGGCCAGTTTGGTCATCCAGTCGAGGTCCCAGAGATCGTCGGCCACTCCCAGCAGCACGATCAGCAGGGCTGCACCCAGGATGGCGAGGATCTGCTGGGGGTCACTGAAGATGAGTCGCAGCGGCGCGAAGCGGGCCGCAACCAGGTAGGCCACACCGAAGGCGGCGACGATGCCGACGAAGATCGCGATTCCGCCGAGGCGGGGCGTGGGCCGCGTGTGCACATCGCGCTCGCGGATCTTCGGGTAGAGGCGGTAGCGGTGACTGAGCTTGAGTACAAGAACTGAGAACCCGAAGGTCACCAGGGCCGAGACCAGGCTGAGCAGGACGAAGACGGTCATGGCTATCGAGCGTCTGCCGTGGGATCGACCGGTTCGGCCCTCACTTCGGTGACGGGCTCGGTGGCCGACTCGGTGGTGGTTTCGGCAGCGGGCTTGTCCGCAGGCGCGCCGAACCCGATCGGCGCGAGCGCCTCTCCGATGACGCCTTCGATGGCCTCCCGTGAGATCACGCCATTCCGCACGATGACGACCTTGCCACCGTTGGAGTCGAAGCCGGAGGCATCCACGATGGTCGACGAGGTATCCCCGGGCCGGTCGCCGATGGGTTCGTAGCCGAGTCCGGCCGTTCCGCCGTCGAGGTAGACGGCCACGCTGCCGCCGAGCATCTCTTCGGCGCCTTCCGCGTCGATCGCGGAGGGCCGGCCGCTGGTGTTGGCGGATGACACGGCCAAGGGTCCCGTCTCGGAGAGGAGGTCGAGGGCAACCGGGTTGCTCGGCATCCGAAGGGCCACCGTGCCGCGGGTGTCACCGAGGTCCCAGGCGAGCGACGGCTGGGCGTTCAGCACCACCGTCAGACCACCGGGCCAGAACACGGCGACGAGCTCGCGCACCGGTTGCGGAATGTTCTGGGCCAGGGCGTCGAGGGTGGGAATTCCGGGGATCAGCACGGGCGGCGGCGAGGAACGGTCGCGGCCCTTGGCGTCGAGAAGGCGCTGCACCGCCTCCGGGTCGAAGGCGTCCGCGGCGACGCCGTAGACCGTGTCGGTGGGGATGACAACGAGCGCGCCGCGACCGATGGCCGAGCGCGCGAGCCTCATGCCGGCCGCGTATTCCGTGTCAACCGAGCAGTCATAGATGCGAGTCATTGTGCCTGATTCTACTGCAGCCGCCCAGAGGGAACCGCCCTCACCGATCGGCGGGAACGGGGGCGAGGGCCGTGGTGGCGCGGTCGCGGGTGGTGTAGTCGCGGTGAGTGGCCGGGACGCGCCAGCCGTCGGCGGCCAGGAGGGCACGGATCTGCGCCCCCTGCAACTCACCGTGCTCGATCACGATCTGGCCGCCAGGACGCAGGAGGCGCAGGGCCGTGCGGGAGACGTGCCGCACCACGTCGAGCCCGTCGGGGCCGCCGAACAGGGCGCGGGCCGGGTCGAAGAGGCGTACCTCGGGGTCGCGCGGGATCGCATCCGTCGGAATGTAGGGCGGGTTGGAGATGACCACGGCCACGGTTCCGTCGAGTTCGGTGAGCTCTTCGGTGAGGTCGCCGAACACCAGCGTGGCATTCGGCGCGGCTACCTGCTCGAAGTTGCGGGAGGTGTAGGGGAAGGCCTCCGGCGAGTTCTCGACCGCCCAGATGCGCGCGTTCGGCACCTCGACCGCCAGGGAAAGGGCTATCGCGCCGCTACCGGTGCCGAGGTCCACCCCGATCGGCTCCGCGTCGGGCAGTGCCCGGAGCGCGTCGATGGCGAACTGCGCCACCTGCTCCGTCTCGGGGCGGGGAACGAACACGCCCGGTCCGACGAACAGGTCGAGGGAGCGGAAGGGTGCCCGCCCGGTGATGTGCTGCAGCGGCTCGCGCAGGCAGCGGCGACGAACGAGTTCACGGATGGCAGCGGCATCCGTGGAGACCAGGGCGGTGCGCAGGATGGCGGCGGCCTGCACCTGGCCGCGGCTCTGGGCGAGAACGTGACCGATCAGGAGATCGGCGTCGACGTCGGGGTCGCTGATCCCCGCCTGGGAAAGGGAGTCGATGGCCCGGGTGCGCAATTCGGCAATGTCGGTGGGAACAATGTCGGTAGGAATTGAGCTGATGGGAATGGAATGGTGGCCGTGCGAAGTTGTCACGTATTGAAATGTAACGCACGCACACGCCCAATGCCGGAGCCGTAGGCTGGGCGAGGTTCCTGACCCCGATCGAAAGGCGACCACCGATGCCCGCACAGATTTACTCCGATATCACTGCTGCAGTCGGCAAGACCCCTCTGGTCAAGCTAAACCGACTCACCGCCGGCCTCGACGCGACCGTGCTGGTGAAACTGGAGTTCTACAACCCCTCGGGCAGTGTGAAGGACCGGATCGGGATCGCGATCGTCGATGCGGCCGAGGCCTCGGGCGAGCTGGCTCCGGGTGGAACCATTGTCGAGGGTACCAGCGGCAACACCGGGATCGCTCTCGCCATGGTGGGCGCCGCCCGCGGATACACGGTCATCCTGGCGATGCCGGAGACCATGAGCCGCGAACGCCGCCAGCTGCTGCGCGCCTACGGCGCCCGGATCGTGCTGACGCCGGGCTCCGACGGCATGCGCGGCGCGGTCACGACGGCCGAGGAAATCGCGGCCGCCACCCCCGGGGCGATTTTGGCCCGCCAGTTCGACAACCCGGCCAACCCGGCCATCCACTATGCGACCACCGGCGTCGAGATCTGGGACGACACCGCGGGAGCCGTCGACATCCTCGTCGCCGGAATCGGCACCGGAGGGACCATCACGGGCACCGGCCAGCTGCTCAAGGAACGCAAGCCATCCGTACGCATCGTCGGCGTCGAGCCGATCGACTCACCCATCCTCACCGGCGGCAAGCCCGGACCGCACAAGATCCAGGGTCTCGGCGCCAACTTCATACCGAACGTTCTCGACACGCACGTCTACGACGAGGTCACCGACGTCACGCTCGCCGACTCCGTGTCCACGGCGCGCGCGCTGGCAACGGATGAGGGCATCCTCTCCGGCATTTCCGGCGGATCGGCTGTCTGGGTGGCAATCGAACAGGCCAAGCGCCCCGAGAACGCCGGCAAGACCATCGTGGCCATCATGCCGAGTTTCGGCGAACGGTACCTCTCCACGGTGCTCTACGAGGACCTGCTGGACTAGTCGGCGAAACCGGGCCGGCGACGCAGCGAATGGGTGTCTTTTCGAGCATCCGTGAGGACCTGGCGATGGCGCGCGCCCACGACCCGGCCGCCCGCAGCAACATCGAGGTGTTCCTGGCGTACAGCGGTCTGCACGCCGTGTGGTCGTATCGAGTGTCCCACCGGCTGTGGGAGGCCGGATTGCGGCTCCCGGCCCGGCTCCTGTCGCAGTTCACCCGGTTCCTGACCGGGATCGAGATCCACCCCGGCGCCCGCATCGGCCGAAGGCTGTTCATCGACCACGGCATGGGCGTGGTGATCGGGGAGACCTCGGACATCGGCGATGACGTGATGCTCTACCACGGGGTCACCCTCGGCGGGAAGACCCGGCACGGGGTGGCCCGGGGGGAGAAGCGGCACCCCACCCTGCACGACGGGGTGACGATCGGCGCCGGCGCCAAGGTGCTCGGGCCCATCGTCATCGGCGCCTGGAGTACGATCGGCGCCAACGCGGTGGTGACCCGGGATGCCCCACCCAAGTCGCTGCTGCTGGGGATCCCGGCCATCGTGCAGCCGGCCAAGACCGATACCATCGAATCCGCCCGCGGGCTGCTGCCCGGCGACGACTGAGGGACAGAGACCAATGACCACCGATACCGCCGCCCTCACCCTCCCCGTACTCGACCTCTCGCGGCTTGACCGGGGCGATGCGGAGGCGGAGGCTTTTCGAGCCGATCTGCGGGAGGCCACCCACTCCTTCGGGTTCTTCTACCTGACCGGTCACGGCGTGCCCGCGGACCTCACGGATCGGGTCATGCGCACCGCCCGAGCCTTCTTCGCCCTCCCCGAAGCCGACAAGATGGCGATCGAGAATCTGCGGAGCCCGCACTTCCGCGGCTACACCCGCGTGGGCGGCGAGCTCACCCAGGGTACGGTTGACTGGCGCGAGCAGATTGACATCGGGCCGGAGCGCCCGGCACTTCCGCGGCCCACGGATGCCGCCTTCCGGCGTCTCGAGGGACCGAACCAGTGGCCGTCCACTCTCCCCGCGCTACGAGAAGTGATGACCCTCTGGCGCGAAGAGCTCACCGCGGTCGCCCTCCGCCTGATGCAGGCCTGGGCGCTGTCGCTCGGTGCCGACGAGCACGTGTTCGACGCGGCCTTCGCCGAGAAGCCGTTCACCCTGATCAAGATCGTGCGCTACCCCGGCAAATCCGATCCCACTCCCCGGCAGGGCGTCGGCGCGCACAAGGACTCCGGGGTGCTGACCCTCCTGTTCGTCGAACCCGGCAAGGGTGGCCTGCAGGTGGAGAAGGATGGCGACTGGATCGACGCTCCCCCGCTCGACGGCGCCTTCGTGGTCAACATCGGCGAGCTGCTGGAGGTGGCCACGAACGGCTACCTCAAGGCCACCGTGCACCGGGTGATCTCGCCTCTGATCGGAGACGACCGGGTCTCGATTCCGTTCTTCTTCGGCCCCGCGCTCGACGCGACCATCCCGCTGCTCAGCCTGCCGGACTCCCTCGAGGCGCCCGGGGTCACAGCCGACCCGAACAACCCGATCTTCTCCACCTACGGGGAGAACGCCCTGAAGAGCCGACTGCGCGCGCACCCGGACGTGGCGGCCATCCACTACTCCGACCTCGCCGAGTAGCCACCGCAGCCGCCGTTGCCGGCGCAGCGATCGTCGCTGCCCTGGCGGGCGCTACGGCTGGAGGCGCTCCAGCGCCCAGCCTCCGCCCTCCAGCGCCGTGAAACGCAGGCGGTCGTGCAGCCGGGACGTGCGGCCCTGCCAGAACTCGATCGCGTGCGGAATGACCCGGAACCCGCCCCAGTCGGTGGGCCGCGGGATCTCCATGTCGTCGGGGTAACGCTGCTCGACCGCGCGCACCTGCTCTTCGAGCAGTTCGCGGCTCACGATCGGTTCCGATTGCTCACTGGCCAGGGCGGCGATGCGGGCGGGCCGCGGACGACGCGCGAAATAGGCGTCGCTGACGGCGGCATCCGTGGCGTGGGCAGTGCCGTAGACGATCACCTGGCGCTGCATCGGATACCAGGGGAATAGCAGCGTCACACCGGAATTTTTCCGGAGCGCGCGCCCCTTGCGCGAGTCGTAGTTGGTGACGAACTCGAACCCGCTGCCGTCGAGCCCCTTGAGCAGAACCGTGCGGCTGCTCGGCCGCCCGTCGGGGTCGATGGTGCCAACGACCATGGCGTTCGGCTCATACAGCCCGGCTCCCTCAGCGGCCGCCAGCCAGGTCGCGAACTCGAGCATCGGGTCAGAGTTCACCTGCGCCTCGGTCAGGCTCACATCGCCGTAGTCGGTGTGACTCGTCAGGGATTCCATCAGCATCCTCGCCTCGTTGTCGAACGGTGGATGCGAAAAGCCCAGCCTCCGTTCTCTCCAGACTACGAGAGACCGACGGCTGGGCAACCGCTGTGTGCGGGGTTGATCAGTCGTGATCACCGATCTCGGCCAGCCGGGTGGCTTCGTCGGCCGTGATGCAGGAGTCGATCACGGCGTCGAGGGCGCCGTTCATGACCGTATCCAGGTTGTAGGCCTTGTAGCCGGTGCGGTGGTCCGCAATCCGGTTCTCCGGGAAGTTGTACGTGCGGATGCGCTCGGACCGGTCCATGGTGCGGATCTGGCCCTTGCGCACGAGGGAGGCGGCGGCGTCGATTTCTTCCTGCTGCCGGGCAAGAACGCGGGCACGCAGAACGCGCATGCCGGCTTCCTTGTTCTGCAGCTGGCTCTTCTCGTTCTGCATGGCCACGACGATGCCGGTCGGAAGGTGTGTGATGCGCACGGCGGAGTCGGTCGTGTTCACGGACTGGCCGCCGGGGCCGCTCGACCGGTACACGTCGATCTTGAGGTCGTTCGCACTGATCTCGACCTCTTCGGGCTCGTCGACCTCAGGGAAGACGAGCACGCCGGCGGCGGAGGTGTGGATGCGTCCCTGCGACTCGGTGGCCGGCACTCGCTGAACGCGGTGCACGCCCCCCTCGTACTTGAGGTGCGCCCAGACGCCCTCGGCAGGGTCGCTCACGTTGCCCTTGATGGCGAGCTGGATGTCTTTGATGCCGCCGAGGTCGCTCGTGGTCTGCTCGATGATCTCGGTTTTCCAGCGCTTCGACTCCGCATAGTGCAGGTACATGCGGAGCAGGTCGGCGGCGAATAGTGCGGATTCCGCACCGCCCTCCCCCATCTTGATCTCCATGATCACGTCGCGGGCGTCGAGCGGGTCGCGCGGAATCAGCAGGCGCCGCAGCTTTTCGGCCGCGTTTTCCAGCTGCTCCACCAGACCGGGGATCTCCGCGGCGAAGTCGGCGTCCTCGTCCGCGAGTTCCCGCGCGGCATCGAGGTTCTCGCCGATCTCTTTCCACTCGTGCCAGGCCGCGATGATGCGGCTGAGCTCGGCATAGCGACGGTTGACCTTCTTCGATCGGGCCGGGTTCGCGTGCAGCTCGGGATCCGCCAGCTGAGACTGGAGCTCATCGTGCTCAGCCAGCAGAGTCAGGACAGACTCGAACATCAGTGATCCTTGTCTGACCCACCGAGGGTCGGCATCGACTTCTGAACCTGCATCAGGAACTCGACGTTGGACGTAGTCTCCTTGAGACGACCGAGGATGACCTCCAGTGCCTGCTGCTGTTCTAGCCCGGCGAGGGCGCGTCGCAGTTTCCAAGTGATCTTGACTTCGTCCGCGCTCATCAGCATTTCTTCACGCCGGGTGCCGGATGCGTTGACATCCACCGCGGGGAAGATGCGCTTGTCGGCCAGGTGGCGCGACAGGCGGAGCTCCATGTTGCCCGTGCCCTTGAACTCCTCGAAGATAACCTCGTCCATCTTGGATCCGGTCTCCACCAGGGCGGAGGCGAGGATGGTGAGCGAGCCACCGTTCTCAATGTTGCGCGCCGCGCCGAAGAAACGCTTCGGCGGGTACAGCGCGGACGCGTCGACGCCGCCGGAGAGGATCCGGCCCGACGGCGGGGCCGTCAGATTGTAGGCGCGGCCCAGGCGGGTGATCGAGTCGAGCAGCACGACGACGTCGTGGCCCAGTTCGACGAGACGCTTGGCGCGCTCGATGGCGAGCTCGGCGACCGTGGTGTGGTCTTCGGCGGGACGGTCGAAGGTGGAGGCAATGACCTCACCCTTCACCGTGCGCTGCATGTCGGTGACCTCTTCGGGACGCTCATCGACCAGGACGACCATGAGGTGAACCTCGGGGTTGTTCGTGGCGATGGCGTTTGCGATCTGTTGCATGACGATGGTCTTGCCTGCCTTAGGCGGTGCGACAATCAGGCCGCGCTGTCCTTTACCGATCGGGGCGACCAGGTCGATGATCCGCTGCGTCAGCTTGCCCGGCTCGGTTTCGAGGCGCAGCCGCTCCGTCGGGTACAGCGGGGTGAGCTTCTGGAACTCGACGCGGTTCGCGGCCTCTTCGACGGTCAGGCCATTTATGGAGTCGACCTTGACGATCGCGTTGTACTTCTGGCGTCCGCTCTGATCGCCTTCGTGCGGCTGGCGGATGGAGCCGACGACGGCGTCGCCCTTGCGCAGGTTGTACTTCTTGACCTGGCCGAGCGAGACGTAGACGTCGCTCGCACCCGGCAGGTAGCCGGAGGTGCGCACGAACGCGTAGTTGTCGAGGATGTCGAGGATGCCGGCGACGGGGATCAGCACGTCGTCGTCGTTCAGCTCCGGCTCGAAGTCGTCGCCGGTGGTGACGCCGCGACGCTTGCGGTCACGGAAACGGTTGCGGTTGCTACGGCCGTTCAGGTCGTCTTCGAGTCCGGCGCGGTCGGGACCGGCGTTGCGCTCTTGACCCTGACGCTCTTGGCCCTGGTTGCGGTCCTGGCGGTCCTGACCCTGACGCTCCTGGCGGTCCTGGCGGTCCTGGGCGCGATCCTGGCTCTGCTGGGCCTGGCGGTCCTGACCCTGGTTGCGGTCCTGACCCTGGTTGCGGTCCTGACCCTGGTTGCGGTCCTGATTCTGATTGTCCTGGCTCTGGCCCTGGCCGCGGTTGCCGGTCTGGCGTTGCTGACGGGCGGTCTCCTCACCGCGCTCGGCGCTACGCTCGGCGCCCTGCGTGCGGTCGCCCCCGCGGCTGCGGTTGCGGTTGCGGCCCTGTCGGGGCTGTTCCGTCTGCTCGGACAGTTCGCCCTGATCGGCGTGGTCGCCGCGCTCGGTCGATTCGGCCTGATCGGTGACGACGGTCTCGACCGGGGCGTGCTGCTCGGTTCCGGTATCGGTGCCGGACTGGGTTCCGGACTCCGTGGCGAATTCGTCGGCGTTGTTGCGCGCGTCGATGCTGTTGCGGGCATCGATGCTGTTGCGGGCGCCGCCGTTGCGGCCACCGCGTGAGCTACCGCGACGCGACCGGCCGGAACCGGTGGTCTCGGGTGCCGCCTCGGTGATCTCGGGGGTCTCCTCGGCCACGACTGCGGTCTCGGCGACCGCCTCGACCGGGGCAGCAGCCTCGGTGGTTGTTTCAGTCTCAACGGTGGGGGCCTCGGTGTCCACGATGGGGGCGGCGGCGGCTTCGGCCGCTGCCTTCACGGTGACCGACGTGGCACGTTTGCGAGCCTGGCGGGCCGGCTTCGTGGCCGGGACTACGGTCTCGGTCACGGGTGACTCCGGCAAGGCGCCGGCATAGGTGGTGGGGGCAGTGGTAGGGCGGAGGGCCGCGGCGTCATCCGGAACGATCATGCCGATGCCCAGGTCGCCGTCAGCGTTGACGTGCGCCACCGCGGGAGCCGCGGTCGCGGTGGAGGCGCGGCGGGACACGCGCTTGCGCGGCGCGGCAACGGTGACGTTGGCAGCAACGTCGGTGGTCGAGGCCGCGTCGGTCGCGGCGTCGGCCGCGGGAATCGCCTCTTCGACGGGAACGGCGGCCGTGGCCTCGGCGGCCGTGGCCTCGGCGGCCGTGGTCTCGGCGGAGACACCCGAGGATGCGCTCTTGGCCTGCTCGGCGGTGATTGCTCCTACGAGCTCTCCCTTGCGAAGCTTTGATGCACCCGGGATACCCAGCTCGAGCGCCAGAGCCAGAAGCTCGGCGACGCGAAGGGTGGTGAGGTGCGAGGAATCGGCACCGGGGGTGAGGAGGTTGACGTCAGTCACGAAAATTGTCCTTTCCCCTGGCGTCATGCGAGCTGGCCAGGGAAGCTGTTGCGGCGTCTCACGCGCTGCGGGTGGTCCAATCCCAAAGTGATATGGATTGGAGTGAACACACACAGCTACGCATAGATGATGCGATAGCAGTGAGTTACAGGGAATGCACCGGAGAAGAGAGCCGGGCGTTACGCGGTTCCATCGGGTGCACTTTTACTGTAGCAGAACGTAAGAACGCCGAGGACCGACCGGATACGGCGTGTCCTTGGCTTTCAGATACTCCTTGACCTGAGTGAGTCCTCACAGCCGTCAGCGATGAGTCACCGCTGCCGGGTCCAACCGGCTCGGCGCTCCGGCCCGCGTCCCGAACGACTTCGACGGAGATTTTGCCTAAATGGCACCTGAATCACCCGAAAGAGCGGTTTCACACGAGAATCTCCGTCGAATTGGTTCACCACCGGATCGGGCGCTGCGCCTGCGAGGAAGACTGCCCGGGCGGTGCAGTCGACTGACCGACCGGGAGCGACACAACCGATCGATTCGGACTCGCTTCTCTAACGCTCGGTGCGGGTGACGGTTGCACCCAGCACGTCGACGGCCAGCATCAGCGCCTGCCAGGGCGTTTCGGACTCGGCGGCGACGAGCTCGGCCGCGACGAGTCGCTGCCCTGGGTCACTGGCCAGCACCAGGATCGATGGGCCGGCGCCGGAGACGACGGCGGCGAAGCCGTGCTCCCGGAGCAGGGTGATCAGCCGGTTGGTCTCCGGCATGGCGGCGGCACGGTAGCTCTGGTGCAGTTTGTCCTCGGTGGCCGCGAGGAGCAGTTCGGGGCTCTGGATCAGGGCCGCGATCAGCAGGGCCGAGCGCGACAGGTTGAAGACGGCGTCTTCGTGCGGCACGCTCTCGGGCTGCAGGCTGCGGGCGAGCGCCGTGGACATGGCGTGCTCCGGAACGAACACGAGCGGCTTGACGCCGCGGTGCACCATCAGCTTCTTGTGGCGCGGTCCGTCGGGTGTCATCCACGCGATCGTGAGACCACCGAACAGGGCGGGCGCCACGTTGTCGGGGTGCCCCTCCATCTCAGTCGCGAGGGCCAGGAGCGCCTCCGCGTCGATGTCGACGATGCCCTCGAGCAGGCCCTTCGCGGCCATGATCCCGGCGACGATGGCGGCGCCGGACGAGCCCATGCCGCGGCCGTGCGGGATCTCGTTGTGGGCAACGAGGTTCAGTCCGGGCAGTTCCTGGCCGTAGGCGGCGAAGGCGTGGATGAGGGCGCGCACGACGAGGTTGGTCTCATCGGTGGGCACCACGCCTTCTCCGACGCCGTGCACCTCGACCGTGACGCCCGGCTCATCGCGAACGGAGACCTGGAGGTGGTCGTGGTGTGCCAGGGCCAGACCCAGGGTGTCGAAGCCGGGGCCGAGGTTGGCCGTGGTCGCCGGAACCTGCACGGTGACGGAACGGCCCGAGAGCACCGACTTGCCGGAGAGGGCCTCGGCGATGGTCATTTCTGGACCAGCCCGAGGACGCTGGCGATTTCGGCGGTGTCGACAGGCACGATGGTCGGCTTGACGTCGGAGCCGTCTGCGGTGCGGAGCGCCCACTGCGGGTCCTTCAGACCGTGGCCGGTGACCGTGAGTACCACGGTGGAGCCGGCCGGGATGAGCCCGGCTTCGGCGCGTTCGAGCAGGCCGGCGACGCTGATCGCGGAGGCCGGCTCGACGAAGATGCCGACCTCGGCCGACAGGATGCGGTAGGCCTCGAGGATCTTTTCGTCGCTGATCGCGCCGAAGTAGCCGTCGGTCAGGGTACGCGCGGCGAGGGCGAGGTCCCAGGATGCCGGGTTGCCGATGCGGATGGCGCTGGCGATGGTCTCCGGGTGGTCGACGCGGTGGCCGAGCACGATCGGGGCGCTGCCAGCAGCCTGGAACCCGAACATGCGCGGCAGCTTCGTAGTGGCGCCGCGCTCGAGCTCTTCGGTGTACCCGCGCGTGTAGGCGGTGTAGTTGCCAGCATTGCCGACGGGGACGATGTGGATGTCCGGCGCGTCTTCCAGCACCTCGACGACCTCGAAGGCGGCCGTCTTCTGGCCTTCGATCCGGTCGGGGTTGACCGAATTGACCAGGTGCACGGGGTAATTCGCGGAGAGGTCGCGGGCGATGTCGAGGCAGTCGTCGAAATTGCCCTGCACCTGCAGCAGCTGCGCGTTGTGTGCGATGGCCTGGCTGAGCTTGCCCATGGCGATCTTGCCCTCGGGCACCAGCACGACGGCCTGGATTCCGGCGTGGGTCGCGTAGGCGGCGGCCGACGCGGAGGTGTTGCCGGTGGACGCGCAGATGACGGCCTTGGCACCGTCTTCGACGGCCTTGGAGATGGCCATGGTCATGCCGCGGTCCTTGAAGGAACCGGTCGGGTTCATGCCCTCGTACTTGATCCAGACCTTCGCGCTCGTGCGAACGGAGAGCGCCGGAGCCGGAATCAGCGGGGTGCCCCCCTCGCCGAGAGTGATAATGGGCGTCGCATCCGTGATGTTGAGGCGGTCCGCGTACTCGCGCAGCACGCCGCGCCACTGCCGGGAAGCCGTCTTCACGACTGGTTTCGGCAGAGTCTCTCGTTCGCTGGACATCAGGCTCCTTCAACTCTCAAAACGGATGCGACATTGGTGACAAATCTGTTCGCGGCGAGGTCTGTCACGGTGGCCGCCAGGGCGGCCTCCGTAGCCTCGTGCGTTCCGATAACTAGGGTAGCCGTGGCGGAGACGGCGGAGCGACTCGCGGTGCCCGGCTGGGCCGGCGTCATCGACTGCTCGACCAGGGCCAGGGACACGCCGTGGTCGCTGAACACGCTGGCGAGCGTGGCGAGAACGCCGGGTTCGTCGGTGACTTCCAGGGTGACGGCGTAGCGCGTGACGATCTGGCCGATGTCGAAGACCGGCAGGTCGGCGTGCTGGGACGCGGGAACGCCGGGACCACCGGCGATGTGGCGGCGGGCCAGTGACACCAGGTCGCCGAGCACGGCGGACGCCGTCTCCACTCCCCCGGCGCCGGCGCCGTAGAACATCAAGCTGCCGGCCGACTCCGCTTCGACAAAAACCGCGTTGTTGGCGCCGTGCACGGAGGCGAGCGGGTGGCTGCGGTGAACCATGGCCGGGTAGACCCGGGCGGAGACGCCCTGCTGGCCGCTTTCGGCGTCGACGAGGCGTTCGCAGATGGCGAGCAGCTTCACGACGTAGCCGGCCTTGCGGGCTGAGTCGATCTGCGCGGGCGTGATGGCGGTGATGCCCTCGCGGTAGACGGATGCGAGCGGCACGGTCGTGTGGAAGGCGAGGCTGGCCAGAATGGCCGCCTTCTGCGCCGCGTCGTACCCGCCGATGTCGGCGGTCGGGTCGGCCTCGGCGTAGCCGAGGTCGGTGGCCAGGGCGAGAGCCTCCTCGAGGGTGTCCCCCTCAGTGTCCATCCGGTCGAGGATGAAGTTGGTGGTGCCGTTCACGATGCCGAGGATGCGGTTGACCTGGTCGCCGCCGAGACTCTCGCCGAGCGGCCGAACGATCGGGATCGCACCGGCCACGGCCGCCTCGTACTTGAGCTGTGCGCCGACCTGGTCGGCGGCGGCGAAGAGTTCGGGCCCGTGGGTGGCCAGCAACGCCTTGTTGGCGGTGACGACATCCGCCCCCGAGTTGATCGCCATCAGAATGTATGAGCGTGCGGGCTCGATGCCGCCCATCAACTCGATGACGACGTCGGCGCCGAGGATCAGGGTCTCGGCGTCGGTGGTGAACAGCTCGCGGGGCAGGTCGACGGTGCGCTCGGCGTCGACGTCGCGCACCAGGATGCCGACGAGCTCGAGGCTGGCACCCACCCGGTTGGCGAGTTCTTCACTGTTTTCGAGCAGCAGCCGGGCGACCTGAGCGCCGACGGAGCCGCCTCCCAGCAGTGCGACGCGCAGATTGCGGTATTCGATCATCGGGCGGGTTCCTTCGGTAGATCGGTCGAGCCGGTGGTCGGGCCGGTCGAGGCCGAGACCCCGGTGTCGCGGGCGAGCAGGTCGGCGATGGTCTCGCCGCGCACCAGCATCCGCGGGATGCCGCCGGCCACCGCGACCACGGCCGGCCGGCCGAGGAAGTTGTAGTTGTTCGACAGCGACCAGCAGTAGGCGCCGGTGGCCGCGACGGCCACCAGGTCGCCCGGGGCCACGTCGCCGGGGAGATAGTCAGCGTCGACGACGATGTCGCCGCTCTCGCAGTGCTTGCCGGCGAGGCGCACCAGCACCGGGTCGGCCGCCGACACGCGGCCGGCGAGCCGCACGGTGTAGTCGGCGCCGTAGAGGGCGGGGCGGGCGTTGTCGCTCATGCCTCCGTCGACACTGACATAGAGGCGCGGGTTGCCGGCCACGTCGACGGACTTGGTGGTTCCGACCTCGTAGAGGGTGATTCCGGCCGGGCCGATGATGCAACGTCCCGGCTCGAAGGCGACCACGGGCACCGGGATGCCGAGGGCGCTGCACTGCGCGGCGACGATGTCGGCCAGGCTGGCCGCGAGCTCGCCGATCGGGGTGGGGGTGTCGGCCAGGGTGTAGGCGATGCCGAAGCCGCCGCCGAGGTTCAGCTCGGGGACGGGGCCGCCTGCGAGCAGGGCGGCGTGCACGGCGAGGAGGCGCGACGCGGATTCGGCGAAGCCGTCGGCGCCGAAGATCTGCGAGCCGATGTGGCAGTGCAGGCCGCGGAAGCCCAAGCTCGACTCGGCCCGGATGAGGCCCACCAGCGCCGCGGCGTCATCGAGCGTCACGCCGAACTTCTGGTCTTCGTGCGCCGTGGCGAGGAATGCGTGGGTATGCGCGTGCACACCGCTGTTCACGCGCAGCCGAACGGCCTGCACGATGCCGTGCCGGGCGGCGGCCGCGGCGACGCGCCCGATTTCGACCAGGCTGTCGATCACGATGGTGCCGACGCCGACGCGGCAGGCCTCGTCGATCTCGGCCAGGGATTTGTTGTTGCCGTGATAGCCGAGCCGGTTCGGCGGGCTGCCGGCCGCCAGCGCCACGGCGAGTTCGCCGCCGCTGCAGACGTCGATGTTGAGACCTTCGGCCAGCATCCAACGGGCGATCTCGGTGGACAGGAACGCTTTGCCGGCGTAGTAGATGTGCACGCTCGTGCCGATGCGGGCGAACTCGGCCTCGAAGGCGGCGCGGAGCGAGGCCGCGCGGGCGCGGGCATCCGTTTCGTCGACCAGATAAAGAGGAGTGCCGAATTCGGCGGCCAGGGCGGGGGCGGTGCAGCCGCCGATGAGGAGTTGCCCCTGCGGGGTGCGGTCGATGGTGGCCGGCCAGAGGCCATCGGCGAGCGCATTGGCGTCGTCGGGCAGGCAAAGCCAGTCGGGGGCGAGCGGGTTGGTGGCCACGGGTGAAAACCTCACGGGAAATGTCGAGTGGGTGTCTCACTGAGTGGCGAGCGAACCCGGATTGGTCCCTGAAGCCAGTGAAAGGATGCCGTCGGCTGCGACCGGGGACCTGGTCCGAGTGTAGCGAACGGCGCCGGTGCGCGCCGAATCGCGTTACGTCCCGCTGCGTGGCGGGCTGCGCGGGCTGGGCAGCGGGGCGGGCTGCGGGGCGGGCTGCGATCAGACCAGCGCGGCAGTTTCGGCCACGTCGACGATCCACGCCTCCGGGTCGATCATGACGCTCGAGCCGCTGCTGCACCAGATGCGCCGCATCTTGAGAAGCATCTTCTCCGCTTCCCGGATGGTGCCCAGTTCCAGGTCGACCATGACGAAGTTCGGATCAGTCACCGAGCGGAAAATCGTATAGCGGATCACCCCGGATCCGCGGCGGTCGGCCGGGTCCAGATCGAAGGCACGTTTCCAGCGGCCATAGTCGGGCACGGGGTGTTGAATGCGCAACAACGTCATGGTGCCTCCTCGAAAAGGCGAATGCGCGACCGGCGGATACCTCGAGTGTACGACCCCGCGGGCGTCGTGTCAGGCCCCGGTTTGATCACGGTCCGAACGATGTGCGAGCGTGTCGGCGTGCTGCAAGGGCATGAAGTGCGGGGTCAACCGGCGGTGCAGCTGCCGAGGGTGGTCAACGACTGTCGGCTCAGCGTCAACGAGCTCGACTGCAGCGTGAGTCGCGCTCGATCCGCGGTCACGTTCACTCCGGCGAGGGTGACCCCCTCGGGGAGGTACTGGGCCACGCAGATGCGGAGCGGTTCCTCACCCAGAACACGAGACAGCAGGTTGCCGGCGTTGATGCTGCCGCCGCCTGAGGTGACGCTGGCACCGCTCGGCGTGAGCAGCAGTGCGTCGGCGTCCACGCTCGGCGTCGCCGAGGCGCGGTAGCCGATCGGGAAGCCGAGCACCTCCAGGCTGCCGCTGTAGCTGATCTCGTCCTTCCCGAGTTCGACGCCGGCGTCGGGGACATTGCTCGGCAGAGCCTGGCTCAGCAGGGTGTTGAGGGCATCGGGTTCGAGGTCGATGATGCCGCGCACGTCGCCGACGGACTGGGATTGGTCGAGCGGGACATCCGTCGCCACGACGTGCACGGATGCCGGCACGCCGTCCACGGTCAGGGTGCCTGATTCCAGGGCCACCCGGTCGAAGCTGCCGCCGAAATGCTGCGCGATGACCGACAGGCCTCCGATGGAGACGGCCACGTCCCCGATCACGGTGTCGGGCAGGTTCGAGGCGATCTCCTGCTCGATCTGGCCCTCGGCGTAGCTGCGCAGGCCCCCGTCGACGAAGAAGAAAGCAGCGACGAGCCCGACCACGACCAGACCCGCGACGATGAACGCCCCGAGCCCGCGACGACGGGATTTCCTGGCGGACGCGTCCATGCCTACATGCGTTCCGGTGCGGAGACGCCGAGCAGGCCGAGGCCGTTGCGGATGACCTGGCCCGTGGCGTCGTTGAGCCAGAGCCGGGTGCGGTGCAGGTCGGTGTTCGGTTCGTCGCCGAGCGGGATCACCCGGCAGCTGTCGTACCAGCGGTGGTAGTAGCCGGCAACCTCTTCGATGTAGCGGGCGATACGGTGGGGCTCGCGCAGTTCGGCGGCCTGCGCGACGACGCGCGGGTATTCCTGCAACACGCCGAGCAGGGCCGATTCGCTGTCGTGGGTGAGTAGCTCTGGGGCGAATGCGGTGCGTTCCACCCCCGCGGTGGCCGCGTTGCGGGCGACCGAGCAGGTACGGGCATGCGCATACTGCACGTAGAAGACCGGGTTCTCGTTGGTGCGCTTGCCGAGCAGGTCGAGGTCGATGTCGAGCTGGGTGTCGCTGCTGGAACGCACTAGGGAGTAGCGGCCGGCGTCCACGCCGACGGCGTCGACGAGGTCGTCGAGGGTGACGATCGTTCCGGCGCGCTTGCTCATCCGCACCGGTTCGCCGTTGCGCAGCAGGTTGACCATCTGGCCGATCAGAATCTGCAGGTTCACACCGGGCACGTCGCCGAACGCCTCGACCATGGCCATCATGCGGCCGACATAGCCATGGTGGTCGGCGCCGAGCATGATCAGGTTCTGGTCGAAACCGCGCTCACGCTTGTCGAGGTAGTAGCCGAGGTCACCGGAGATGTAGGCCGGTTCGCCGTTGGAACGGATGATGACGCGGTCGCGGTCATCGCCGAACGTGGTCGTGCGCAGCCAGATGGCCCCGTCTTCTTCGAAGATGTGGCCCTGTTCGCGCAGCCGTTCGATGGCCCGGTTGACGGCGCCGGACTCGTGCAGGGAATCTTCGTGGAAGTACACGTCGAAATCCACGCCGAAGCCGTGCAGCTTCTCCTTGATCTCGGTGAACATCAAATCGACGCCGACGCTGCGGAACACTTCCTGCTGCTCGTCGCGGGCCAGCACCGCGATGTCGCCTTCGTGGCTGGCCACGACCTGGTCGGCGATGTCTCCGATGTAGGCGCCGCCGTAACCGTCTTCGGGGGTGGGCTCGCCGAGGTAGCCGGCAAGCACGCTGCGGGCGAAGCGGTCGATCTGCGAGCCGTGGTCGTTGAAGTAGTACTCGCGGGTGACGTCGGCGCCCTCCGCCTGCAGCACCCGGGCCAGGCTGTCACCCACGGCCGCCCAGCGCACGCCGCCCATGTGGATGGGGCCGGTGGGGTTGGCGGACACGAATTCGAGGTTGATCTTGAGGCCGTCGTAGAGGTGCCCGGTGCCGTAAGCGGGGCCCGCATCGACGATGGTCTTGGCGAGTGTGCCGGCGGCGGCGGCCTCGAGACGGATGTTGATGAAGCCGGGTCCGGCGACGTCCACCGAGGCCACGTCGGGAAGCTGTTCCAGGCCGGCAGCCAGTTCGGCGGCCACCTCGCGCGGGTTGGAGCCGAGTGGCTTGGCGATCTTCATCGCGATGCTGGAGGCCCAATCACCGTGGTCGCGGTTTCTCGGACGCTCGAGGGTGACATCCGCCCCGGTCAGGTTGACGTCGGTCACGTCGATTCCGGCCTCGCGTCGACGCTCGCTCAACTGGAGGATGAGGTCGAGCAGGGATTGGGAAAGCTCAGCGGGAGTCACGACTAGCAAGCTTACCGGCCCGGTCACAGACAACCCTCTTGGTAAGGTCAAGCGTGACTCACTCCCTCTCGCCCAGACTCCCGCGCGGACGGCTCCTGCGCACCACCCTTCTCCTTGCCACCGGCACGGTCGCCGTCGTGGCGCTGGCTGCCTGCGGTTCGGGTTCCACCCCGGAAAGCAGCCCGTCGGCAGCGTCGCCATCAGCTACTCCCGGGTCGACGTCGGACGCGACGCAGACACCGGGGCCCACCGCGACGCCGACGCCCACGGCAGCAGGCACCCCGGTCACATTTACCTGCGACCAGGTGCTCACCCTCGACGACGTCTACGCCTTCAACCCGAGCTACGGCACTGCCCCCGGTTTCGAGCCGACCATCGCCGCGGGTCAGACGGCGGCAGAGTACCAGGGGCTGAATTGCGGACTGCTCAATCAATCCAGCGACGGAACGATCGAGGTCTCGGTGACCCAGCCCAACGACGTGCTGCTGTCGCAGCTGAAGAACGATGCCATCAGCTCCAGCCAGATCGTTCCCACGTATGGCACGCCGCCCGCCGTCGAGGGCTATTTCTCGGCTGCCGGCGGCATTGGTGTGGCTCAGGTCTTCACCTCCACCTACTGGATCACGGTGGGCTCGAGCGAGTTCGTCGAGCCGGGCGACGCCGAGTCACTCGTTTCCGCGGCGATCGCAAACCTGCAGTAACACGCCCGGGGGGACCGCGCGGCGGAACCCACCTGAACCTGCCCGAACCTGCCGAATTCGGCCTTTCCGGTCGAGTTCGGATGGTGTGCCGGGCGGGCTCGACCGCATCCGTCGAACTCGATGCGGAACATCGCCTGCCCGGATGCTGATAACCTAGTGTTTTCCCTGGCCCCCATAGCTCAGGGGATAGAGCACTGCCCTCCGGAGGCAGGGGCGGCAGTTCGAATCTGCCTGGGGGCACAACTGTCAGAGTCCGTGCGAACACTCGGGTCGCGGGCTAATCGGCGACACGATCTCAAGGTTTTGTCACGCCGTTTGCCCCCACTGGCCCACAGCTCCTCGCCGCCGACTCTGATGCCTTGCCGCTCGCCTACGCCCGGATGCGTGACCCGGTAGGTGTGCGGCATGAAGCCCTCGGCGGTCGGTCGGGTCTGGGAGCACGTCGTCGGAGCCCCAACGCAACGACTCGAGACCGCGGTACTTACAGACGATGGCCGGGGAAGGGCTGCCACCAAGACCTTCCCCCCGTTCGAATCCGGGGGCAGCGAGGTTGCTGCGCCCCGGCCCCTCCGGAATCGCGTGCAACGCGGAGAATACCGCTACCGCCTCTGAAGCTCCGGGCCCGGTGGTGGACCGATTCGACGGAGATTCTGGTCTGAAACCACATTTTTGGGCTTCCTGGGGCAGTTTCGGGCAGAATCTCCGTCGAATTCGTTCGGGAGAGAGTTGCTGCTCAGCCAGTGACGAGAAGACACGGGAGTCCCGGAACGCTCGCTCAGGAACCACGGACCGCTCCCCTAGAAGTCGCGGAACCCACGCTCATCCCGCGTCGCGGTCGATCGCCTATGCCGGCTTAGGAGCAACTGCCCCGCCCCTTGACCCGCCCCTGCCCGCGACGCAGGTCGAGCCCGTCGAGACCCGGTCAGGAACCCACTCGAGGTTCCCGCGACGCGGATCGAGCCCGTCGAGACCCGGTCAGGAACCCACTCGAGGTTCCCGCGACGCGGATCGAGCCCGTCGAGACCAAGCGCTACAGCGCTGCCCTCTTGCTCGGCAACGCCACCAGCGTCTGCTTGGGGTCTACCTCGATCGGTGGCCTCAGCCAGTACTGCGTTCCGGTGCGGCTGATCGTCCAGTGCTGGTTGTGCAGCAGCAGATGGTGGGGATGGCAGAGGAGCGCCCCGTCGGCAAGGTCCGTACATCCGTTGTTTTTGAGCCACTCGTTGATGTGATGCGCTTCTGCCCACGCTGGCGGTTTCTCACAGTCGATCCAGAGGCATCCGCCGTCGCGTACTGCCATTGCGGCGCGCTGTTTCTCGGTGAAGAGTCGATCGTCGCGGCCGACGTTGATGATCTGGCCGTTGTCGTCGAATTTGATGCCGCGGGTTCCGGTGTCGCAGAGGAGTCGGTCGATGGTCTCCTGCGAGATCGGGACCGGGTTGCCCTCGAGCTGCCCATGAGCGGCCCCTTCGGCGGGTTCGACGGGTTCGACGGGCCCAGATTCGCCCGTTGCAGTCTGGACGGTCGTCGGCGCCGGCCCGGTCTGGCCCGGCTGCCCGGTCTCACCGGTCTGACCGGCCTGGCCACCTTTCAGCGCCTTCTCGGTCACGATCACGCGCACCGAGGGGCGGCGGCCGCCGAAGACCCGGCCCGGGTCGGCCTCGCCGGCGATCTTGAGCAGCTGCACGAGGGAGTCCGCGGCGATCTGTTCGGTCGTGCGGAGGTCGTCTCGCATCTTCTTTGCCCAGGCTGCCCGCTCTGCATCCACGAACCGCACCCCGCCGCGGCGCGGGCCCGTGATCGAGTCGAACGTGGAGAGCACGAACTCGCCATCTTCGGGCGCGAACAGCCCGTTCAGGCGTACGTTGCCGTTGCCCAGCCGGTAGACCCGCAGGTAGCGGTCGTCGTAGGCCTGCTTCTCGCGGGCGGCGATGCCGGCCTCGTCAAGCCGGTCGCGAATCCGTCTCGCCTGCTTGAACACCTGATCGGCATTCAGTGACGACGCCTCGGTGAGCAGCGCCGCCAGGGCCACCCCGAGCTTCTCCGCGGTAACTGCCGCATCGATCTGGCCGAGCCCCGCGCGGATCGCCTCGGCCGCGTCAACCGAGAGCGTGCCGGCGGTGACGGCCCGGGCGATCGGCGCCTGCCACGGCACCTTCGCCTCGAACTCGGCGACCTCGGCGGCATCCGCGTCGGGCGTCGAGAGCGCCGCCTCGACCAGCCTGTCGGCCGCCTCGGCATCAGCCATCATCGTGCCGACCGCCACCAGCTTGTACGCGTCGCCCTTCGACGAGCCGGTCGAGTTCTGAATCAGGGCCANTACCCCTGCTGCGCCGCCAAACCCGA
This sequence comes from Cryobacterium sp. Hz7, assembly GCF_004402815.1. Lineage (NCBI taxonomy): Bacteria > Bacillati > Actinomycetota > Actinomycetes > Micrococcales > Microbacteriaceae > Cryobacterium > Cryobacterium sp. Hz7. Next base: position 4,690 of record NZ_SOFB01000008.1, on the reverse strand, counting down.
GTGCCCGAGCTCCGGTCGGGAACGCTCGGCGATGGTCGCCGCCATCCAGGCAGCATAGGTATCGACGAGACGGCGGATCGAAGCGATTCGCTTCTGACCGGCCAACACCTCGGCATCAGGAAGGGCCGAGAAGTCAGCGCATGACGAGCCCAGCAGGGCCACGGCATCGGCCGCCTGCCTGAGGTCTTCCGCGAGGTTGGTCATGTTACGAGAATACCTCATTGCGTACACATAGTCGAGTGTTCGTCAGATCGTTGCGGATTTTTGGAGGTTGAGATTCGAAGTTCTGTTCATCGACCTTGGAGGCATCGCTTCGGGTCTCGCCCAGCTCGACCACCGGGTCGGGAGCCCTCTGAGGCTGGGCGGCCGCCCCGTTGTCCCCGGGAACAGCCGGGCCTACCATGTGTCGCAGCCCCACTTCGGGGACCGAGCGTCGTTTCCGTGCCTCGGCGGGTTGCCGCACACAGGTCTCGGGCATTGCTCCGGATGTCCGCGTCCTGCACATCACAGGACGGGACTGACCATGAGCCAGTATTTATTTGGAGCGAACTAGGTGGACGAGGGCATCAGGGGCTTCATGCGCGAAGGTGGAACCGGCCGTCGGGAGGCGCTGGTCGCAGCCCTCAAATCGGTGGGTGGGTCGGTCGGTCGGTCGGTCGGTCGAGAGTTTCTACTACGCCTTCGGGGAGACCGACGTTCTGGGGGTCATCGAGGTTCCGGAGCCGTCCGACGCCGCCAAGAAAACGCCGGCGTATCAGGCTCCCGGCCAGTAGGTCTGCGGCGGCGTTCTCCCGCTCTAGCGGCGCATCCATGGGCACTCGGATGCGGTGACGCCCCGAGCCGGATGGCCATCGGCTGACACCTACTCCACCCAGTTGCCCGGAACGACGACGACCAGTCTGCAGCGCGGACATCGGTGACAGGACTCGAGCCCCTGAGCGGTGTCTACACCGTCGGGGGTCATTTCGGCCCCGCACGCCGGACACACCGGGCCGTCACCGTCGAAAGCGAACTCTTCCATTACTCCAGTCTGCGGCGTCCGTGCGGGCCGGTGCCGCGGCAACCGTCTCGCGCGCATCGTGCGCCGTTGCGCGCGTGGCACGCAACGGGCGCAGCGGCGCAGTTCCGGCGCGACGCCGATTGGCGGCGACGCGGACGGGGAATCGGCACGCGACGCGGAAAGGGAAGCAGTGCGGGGAACGACCGGGCACTGTGCCATGCTGTCCGAATCGACGATCGGGGGCTCTCAGTGGTGCGTGACCACGGCTCCGAAGACGCGTACTCGCTGGCCCAGCGCGATCCGGCCTACCTCGCAGCGGTTCGGGTCGCTTACTCGGGAGAGAAGAACGTGCTCAACGCCCTGTGGTGGGCGACTCACCCCGCCGAGGCGGCACCGGATGGCTCACCGTCCCCGGCAAACCAGCTGCGCGACCTCCAGAAGCGCGTCTTCTCGGCGAACGGCGACTTCGTCGGCGATCCGAAGGCCACCGCCGCGCTGCGGGAGCTGCAGGCCACGGTGGCCGCCGACCGTGCCGCGATCGCCGCCGCGATCCGTGCGGCCGAATTCGAGGTCAACACCCAGCCGCCCCGCTCCCCCGGTGAGTCGACGGCACCGAGGAATACTGGTCCCCGGACGATGCACGAGGGGACGTCCGAGGGTTCGCTTCAACCGTTTTTCGAGGAGGTACTCGACGAGACTGCGCTGCCCGCCGGGGGACGCGACCGCAACGCCCTCCTGGTTCTCAGCATCCTTGTCGCACTGGGTGTCGGTTTCGTCGTCGGCACTCAAACGAATGCCTCGCTCGTCACCGCATCGCCTTCTGCGGATCCCGTGAACGCGGAGGACACCTGCGGCCAAGTGAGTGACGTTGTGACGCTGATGCACAATGCGTACGGCTCGCTGCTCGTAGAGCCCTCAACCCAGCAGGAGTTCGAGGGAGCCGCACGGCTCGTTGCGCGACTGAGCGCCCGCGTGGACACCGTGCCCGGCTCTGCGGTGGCGGACCAGGTGGAGGCCCTGAAGGGCCTGCTGCCGTCGTCGGCCAGCGAGCAGATCGATCCGCTGTCGACAGAGTGGGGGCAGGCTCTGGCCCGTGTCAGCGCGGCCTGCAGCGCTGCCGGGTTCGACATCAGCGCGGCCTGCAGTGCTGCCGGGTTCGACATCAGCGTGGACGCCATGATTGGCAGCTGACGGCACCGGCCCGGTCGGGAGCGCGATTTCTCGGATGCATGGACCTTCGGTTCGATGACCTGGAATTTCCGTCTTGGCCGCCCGCTCCGCGCGATCAAGCGGTGCGCTCTACGCCCGCCAGAATCGCGGTGCCGAGCTCGGCCGGCCTGGTGAACTGGAGCCAGTGCCTGGTGGGCAGTTCCACGTACTCGACGTCGTGCAGGCGGGCCAGCTCCGCCACAAACGGATACCCGGCGGCGATCCACTCGGTGAGCAGCGCGGACGGGATCTCGCAGGAGCGGTGCGGAGGCATGGGCTGCCGCGGGTCATCCGATGCGCCCGCAGCACCAACCTCGGAGATTTTCGCGACACGCCGCCCATGGCCCCCGAACCGGCGTTTCCCGAAAATCTCCGCGATTACGTGACGACGGATGCCTGTCAGCGAGCCCGTGTTCCACGAGCGCTCGCACGGCGAATCCTTCCTCCACCTCGTCGCGGCACGGTCCCGCTACCCGGGCTTGTGGATCCTCGACGAGCCGGAGTCGGCCCTCTCCTCCACCGGTTCTCTCGCCCTGATCCGCCACCAGCAGGACATCCTGGACGCGGGTGGATCCCAGGTCATCCTCTTGACGCACTCCCCGATCCTGGCGTCGCTCCCGGGCGCCGCCATCTACGAGGCCGGGCCCTGGGGTTACCGCCCGTGCGCCTGGGAAGACCTTGACCTGGTGCGCGACTGGCGCTCCTTCCTGGAGGCCCCGGAGCGCTACCTGCGGCACCTGTTCTGACCCGGGGCAACCGATGGCCACCGGCCGCGACCGGCACCCGATCTCACCAACGGCCGGGCCTCAGTTCTGCAGGAACGTGGTGACGTACGCCACCGTGTCGGCCGGGCTGACCCCCAGCTCCCGCAGCCGTTCGACATAGGTCTTTGCCGCGCCGAGCGCCTGCTGTTCGACCGAGTCCGGTGCGGCCTTGACGAAGGAACCGGCCCTGCCGCGGGTCTCGATGAACCCCCCCGCCTCGAGTTCCTTGTAGGCACGCGCCACGGTGTTCGGCGCGAGCACCAGGTCAGCGGCGAGCCTGCGCACCGTGGGCAGGCGTGTTCCCGCGACCATGGCCCCGCTCCGGATGTGCGCAATGACCTGCACGCGCAGCTGGTCGAACGGCGGTGTCGCCGAGCGCGGGTCGATGCGGAGAATCACTGCGGGCCGACCGGGCGCGAACCGGCATCCGCGTGGAGGGTTCGCCGAAAGTGACGCCGTGACGAGGAGAGAACGGATGCGGCGGCACCCGCGCCCAGCACGACCAGCCCGAACAGGTTGAACGCCTCCACGGAGGCTACGCCGCCACCGATTCCCGGTCGCACCGCCATCGCGATCTCCTGAAGGCCGAAGAAGACACCAAAAGCACCGAGGAGGAACGCGGCGGCGACCAGATCCAGGATCGCGGCCGAGCGCATCGCATCGTCCCAGGCCAGCTCCTGCTCCGACGCCATGGTCTGGGGACGCGCGACGACGATGCGACCGCCGATTTCGAAGGCCGCGAGCACCGCCACGGCCAGCCCGGCCACGACGACCGCCACGCTGAAGGACTGCGGGAAGACGGAGAGCTGCAGCTTCCAAAAAACAGGCAGCAGTACCAGCACACCGACGACCGCCAGATTGAGGAATACGGTGCCACGAACGCCGACGCGTTCCCACCGCGGAACGTAATCGGCCAAGCGGGTGCGCCGCCCATGGGCAACCCGCTCACCCTCGCCGGTCCTCGCCACCTCGCCGGCCACGGCTGCGATCGCGCCACCCAGCACCCCGACGATCACGAAACCGCCAAGCAGGAACACGGTGGCCGGACCACTGCGGTCCGCCCCGATGAAGTACACGAGGAAAATCGAGATGATCACGCCGAGGAATCCGCCGCCGGAGAAGCCCCGCACTCTCCGCACCTGGGCCGCCAAGACCATCGGATGCGAGGCGTGCGGCAGGCCGAGCCCGGCGACCGTTGACGCGTGGGCGACGAGCCGACGCTGCACGGCGGGAACATGGGTCAAGACCCACAGCAGCACGCACGACCCCACGAGCAGACCGGCTACCGTCCACGTGGACACGGCGACGTGGAAGATCATGTTGGACCAGACGTCACCGAGCATCAGATCCCCTTTTTGTGTTCTTAGTTTTGTATCATCTTATCAATACAAGCATAAATACACAACAGGGATCCCGGCGTGCTGCCGTTCTATCGCCGCGCCATATGAGCTCGGAGCTCGACCTCCGGTGCTGGGGTGATTCGCCGTTGACGTCCACGGTCACCTCGCGGATCGTGCCGGTGAACCAGTACGGTCTCGGGTATGCCGGCGTCACCGGGGAGTCCGGGTCGGCATTCCCTTGCCCGCCTTCAGGTCGGGCGGTCCGGTCGGCAGGATGTCAGGGCAGGAGACGGTATGGAGTTCGCCCACCACGGAATTGTGCACGAAATACGTCGCCGTCCTCGACATCGAACGAGTAACCTGCGGCCGGGCACGCG
>NZ_SOFB01000033.1:0-10816 GCF_004402815.1 Cryobacterium sp. Hz7 | reverse complement strand
CTTTGTGAGTTGCTTTAGTCGGTACTCACTGACCATCCCACGGTGGCTCTTCACGTTGACGAAGCAACGCTCAAGAGCGGGAAACCACACCACTCACGGGGACGTAACCTTGTCCGGACGAACAACGCTCCCGTTGGTGACTTGGCGGAGTATGCGGCGTCAATTGTGTATGGAGGCACGCTGGCACCGAATTCTGAGAAGGCCTACGACCTCATCGCGACCGACGGCCGACGTATCCAGGTTAAGGTTCGGAACATCCGTCCTGAGACCAGCCCGTCGGGTGTCTTCTCAGTGATCCGATCATTTGGATTTGATGCGTGCATCTTCGTGCTCATCGACACCGTCAATGACCGGGTTGAGGGCGCCTTTGAGTGGACGGCTGCTGAGGTTCAGGAATTCGGAGTCCACCGCGAGCACACCAATGGAATCGCGATCCGTGTCGGCCAGGCACAACGGCACGGCATTGATCTCACAGACCAGGTTGACGAAGCATGGCGGGAGATGCTGGCATCGGTGTGAGCCGCGTCATTGGCCTCAGCTGAGACGGAGAATGGTGTCCTCGGTGCGAAATTGGAAATTGCGCGTCATCTGCGACGCGGAACACGCCCCGTCCGGTTCCGCTTCCTCCTAGTGCGTTTCAAGACCAACCACAGGTGCACGCGTAGTGTGTCCGACATGGACGACGAGCTGGGTGTGCCGAACTGCGAACGCTGCCTGGTGCCCATGGTGATCGAGGGCACAGATGAAGGTCCCTACTGGTGCTGCCCCGAGTGCCGCATCGTTCGGCTTGCTTGACGTCTCTTACAGCGATGGTGCTCAGAAGATGAAGGGACGATCCCATTGCTGACGAGGTCGGGGGAGAGCTAGTTTTAACTGCATGTGCGGCAGATACGTGGTCCCCAATACGACAGACGAGCTGCTGAGCCTCTTCGACGCCACCGGCGCCAACACGGCTGACTGGAAGCCCTCGTACAGTGTTGCCCCCACGGACTCGGCACCTATCGTGCGCGAATGGATCCACGACGAAACAGTGCAGCGGGACGTTGACCTGGCATCGTGGGGCTTGAAGCCAGGTTGGGCGAAGCCGGGTGGCCCCGCCCCCATCAACGCGCGCCTGGAATCGGTGGCCAGTAACGGCATGTTCCGCAGCGCGTTTGCCAGCCAACGGTGCCTGGTGCCCATGTCCGGCTACTACGAGTGGCAGCAGATGGACGATGGCAAGCAGCCCTTCTTCATCCATGGCGCTAGCGATGTGCTGGCCGCGGCGGGCCTCTATGCGGCCCGCCAAGAGGATGACGTGTGGAAGATCTCGTTCACAATCATCACGCGCGCAGCGCGAGACGCGTCGGGTGAGATCCACGACCGCATGCCCGTGTTCTTGAAGCCGAACGTGTGGGACCGATGGCTGAGCCCGGCGAAGATCAGCGACACGGAGGAAGCGCTGTCGATGCTTGACCGTAGCTCTGTTGCTGTCGCCAAGACTGTTGCGGCGTATCCGGTTTCCCGGACCGTCAACAATGTCCGCACTCTGGACAGCGAGGACCAGGGGCTTATCGAACCGTTCAGCTCGTAGAGCCACAGCCGACTTAGAAACTCGGGAAATTCAGAGGTGCGACATCGTCACACTCGTCTCGACAAGCGGAACATCAACACGCAATCCGGTTCTGCTGTTCCTGCATGGAGGACCTGGAACGTCGGTGGGCGATGCTGGCCCTCTTTTCAGCCGGCGCTAACACTCTGAGGCGATTTGGCGGCATGATGGCGACAGGAGGTCGAGCGCGCCTTCCTCGATAGGGAGATACGCATGCCGACCGGCTCACAGCATGTCAAGTACACGACCCCCCAAGGCAACGAAGAGCAGGTGGTCACTGACTGCCGCTGCATGATCGGGGAAGATCACGAGGTCGGAGCGACCGCCGACGAATGGTCGAGTGGAACCAGCGAGTCGCTCAGTGTTTGGGATGCGGCAGACATCTGGGCCTCGAACGGGAAGGACACTGACTACACGTTCGGGTACTCCGAATACGATCTTGAAGCGGCGCTTAACGATTGAAGCGTTCGCTCCTCGGCGTGGAATGTGTTGGATCCCCGGGAGGGAGCCGCCTGTCAGAATCGAACTGACGATCTTCTGCGGGCATCACTGGTCCGCGAAATTCTGCGGCAAAGCCCACACCAGTATCGCGACGGCGAGACGTCTCACATCCCATGGGTTTGGAGGCACGTCTTTCAGCGATGCGATCTGATTCCAGCGCTCAACGCCGGCGTTCGTTTCCCGTAAGACGAACCCTCACCGGGCAAGCTAATTGCGGCGGCGGGCGATAATCGCCGCATGCGGCCGCTGGCCAGGATCGGCTCTTGTGTGCGTTTCGACTATGTCGAAGCCAGCAGCAGCCAGCTCATCATGCATCACCCAAACCGGCCAGTAGTACGCCGTGACGATTGCATGATCGAACGCTTCGATCTGTTCACCTTCGAAGAATCCGAGAAGCAGTGTTCCGTCAGGCCGGATGCAGCGGGCGAACTCGCTGAGGACCGCCGGCACATCATGGGGCGGGGTGTGGATGATCGAGTACCAAGAGAGCACCGCGGCGAGTGTGCCGTCGTCGGCTGGTAGAGCTTCGAGCGTTGCCACTCGAAATGGAACCTTAGGGAATCGGGCAGAGGCGCTATCGATGAACTCATTCACCATGTCAATACCTTCGACGGCCACACCGTGATCGTGCAGAAGCTTTGTCCAATGGCCGGGGCCGCATCCGGCGTCGATCGTTGGGCCGCCGATATCGCGAGCCCAGACAGAGATCAGTTTCTGATCTTCTGGCGGCATCGCAGTGAGCGTTCCGAGTGCTTCCGTGTACTCGCCAGCTCTTTCCCCGTATGCGCGTCGCACTGAATCAGTCAACATGCAACCAACCTATCTGTGGGGTCTGCCTGAGACCGATGGGCCCTCGATCTCGGTGCGAAACGAATCGTCTCTCCCCGGGAAACGGTTATCGGGGTAACTCATCAGTCAGGTCGAAGTTCATTTGAACACGCCGGCCGTATCCGAGTCCTCGCTGTTGCTCTGTCACTAGCAGATCTCGAAGAAAACCAGAATCGGGATCACGCTCGATGAAGCCACAGCTCAAGTAGAAGGGAGCGTTCCACGGAACGTCCGCGAACGTTCGCAGGGTGACCCGTTTGCATCCGCGCAGTCTTGATTCGCTCTTGACTGCTTCGACGAGCGCACGCCCATGCCCGCGGTGCGCCGCTGACGGCCTGACCGATAGCTGCTCGAGATGGCCGCTGCCACGGACTTCGAGGACGTGGGCAAACCCGATCGCATCCGATCCTGGCCTGTCGCTGGCTACGAGGATGAAGCCATTCTGCTGTGATGGCTTCGAATAAGAAGGAGCAGGCCGCCAGCCGTCTATCGAGAACACGGTCGCGAACAGCGCGTCAGCTTCATTCTCGATCGCTTCAAGAAGTTCCAGATCGTCGGCCCTCGCTTGTCGAACAAACGTCTTCAAAATGACTCCGAGAGTAGCTTGACGAAGGGTGCCGCAAACTCGACGTTTTGGGACGCACATCCGGCGCAGATTCGCCGAAGTTCCGAAGTCTCGGGGGAGTGACGTTTGGGAACCCTGAGCGCGAGGACAACGCGACTCGCGTTGGAGACGATAGAGTCGCGAAAACTGATTGGATCAACACATGCGCAGCAGAAGAGGCAGCACTATTGGTTTGATCGTCGGAGTTCTGATCGCGCTGGGTGCGGCCATCTTCCTTACGAACACGGGAATCCGCGTTGATGAGCTGGGTACTTCCCCGACGCTGGTTGAGCAATTCCTTGGCTGGGGCGGCTTGCTCATCGGAGCAGTCGTAGCCGTGGCATCCGTCGTCAAGATGCTCGTTTCGAACGAAGACACGCCCACAGCCTCATAGGCCTGCCTTTCCCCGCTAAGGCGGAGGTGCTTGCGAAAACGACGTGCGCGGTTCACTCTCTGGCGGCCGTACGCCCTGCACCTGAGAGAGAGCGCTGTCCAATTCGGCCTCAGGGGAACGTCTACCGGACAATCACAGCGAACCGCCCTGCATTTTGGGCGGCAGGGTTGAGTCGAGCAGTTACAACACGGCGCTGTGGCGCGAGTATCGACTCAGACTCGTGCGCTCAGCGTGCCATTGACTGCAGGGCTCGACAGCCTCGTTCGCCTGGGCCACTGAACCGGGCAGGTTTGCTTCTCTATGCTGCGTTGAGCGCTGCGCCTGCGCGGACGAGCGCTTGGAAGGCTGTGGCGTTGATCTTGTCACCCTCGTGGAGGTCGATGGCTCGCCTCACGGTCGCGTTCAGGCTCGCATTGAAGAGTGCGTCGGCATCGTGGATCGAGGCGCCTTTCGCGAAGGTGAGTTTGACCTTGTCCTTGTAGGTCTCGCCCGTGCAGATGATGCCATCGAGACTCCAGGTGGGTACGCCGAGCGGGTTGGTCTCCTTCTGCCACTTGGTCTCCTCGACCACGTTGGGCACGGCCTCTACGATCAAGTTTCGAATGTGGGCCAGTATGTCGCCACGCCAGTCGCCCAGGGCGGCATAGATCTCATCTATCGAATTCTTTGTAATCTGAGCTACCTCTCGGTCACACCGGGCACGGCCCGCACGTCACTCATAGTATGAGACCTCGACGGAAAGCGTGACACGGATGGACGAGACGGCGGCTTTTGAGCGAGAACGCCCCAGGTTGTTGCGTATTGCCGGGTGCATCCTACGGGACAACTCAGAGGCCGAAGACATAGTCCAGCAAGCCTGGCTGCGCCTTCACTCGACGGAGGCTATCATCGACAACCTGGCCGGCTGGCTGACCACGGTGACCACACGGCTTTGTCTGGACAGGCTGCGCGCCCCGAAACCGATTCTCGTAGACGACCAAGCGTTCCCTTCGCTAACTCAAGATCCAGCCGATGCGCTTGCCCTGGCCGACATGGTCGGGATTGCGCTCCAGGTGGTCTTGGACCGCCTCACGCCAAACGAGCGGGTAGCGTTCGTGCTCCACGACAGCTTCAGCATTGACTTCCCCACGATCGCCCTGATCCTCGGAAGCACTCCCGCTGCTGCACGCAAGCTCGCGTCGAGGGCGCGCAGCAAAGTCCGCCAACAGGGCGCCCCGCACCGTCGAGCTGACTGGGAAGTCGTGGACGCGTTCCTTGCCGCCGCACGGCAAGGTGATTTTGAGCAACTTCTTGCACTGCTGGCGCCGGGTGTGGTGGTCGCCGGTGACGAAGCGGCAATCTCAGCGGGCACCCCCGCCCACATAGAAGGACGGAACGCAGTCGCAACGATGTTCAACGGCGCTGCCAAAGCAGCGTGGCCGGTATTCATCGATGGCCGCCCCGGGGCGGCATGGTTTCACCGTGGCTCGCCACGGGTCGCGTTTGATTTCACGGTCATCGACGGGGTCGTCTCTCGGATCAATTTCCGCGCCGACCCGGCCATCTTGGAACACCTCACCCGACGTAGAGCAGGAGAGCTGCGGAACTGACAGGCAGCGTTCTCCAATCCAACCTCTCTGCGGTCACACTTGCTCATGCTCCACCGTCATACAGGTAGCGGACCTCAGACGGGGCTCCGCCTTCACAGTCAGGATTCGAGTCGATGAAAACAATGACCTGCCGCCAGTTGGGCGGCCCATGCGAACAACCATTGACCGGCGAAACCGCCGATGACGCCATCAAGGCCCAAGACCGCCATCTCAGAGACGCGGTCAAGGCCGGAGACAACATCCACGAGCAAGCGCACAAGGAAATGAAAGATCGTTGGAAGCACCCAAAACGATCAATGGACTGGTACTCCGCCACCAAGAAGGCGTTCGCCAAGATCCCGGAAGGCTAACGGCCTACGGCGCAGGGTCGCGAGCCTCGGCACGTAAAATCACCTCATGACTGGCCACGGCGAATTCCAGATTGCTGAGTTCGGTTTTCCGGGCCCACTTCGGGATCGGCTGATTGCCGCAATCCTGGCTGGCACGAAGACCTCCACAAGCTCGACCCTCGTGGAGTACTCGATTGAGGACGAACAGTTGCCGATCATCGGGAACAAGCAGACGGTCGTGGATTCCAACGATGCCGCGGTGGCGATCATCCAGACGGTTGCGGTCGAGATTGTCCGACTTGCTGACGTCGGCCTCGAGCATGCGCGCGACGAGGGCGAAGGATTCGACTCCGTAGCCGCCTGGCGCCGCGGTCACGAAGCCTTCTGGCACAGCACGGATATGCGTGACTTCCTCAACAATCGAGACTTCACAGTCGATGACGACACGCTCGTCGTGCTGGAGCGGTTCCAGTTGATTGAGGCGCTCGGCCAGGCAGACCGACAGCCCAACCTTTGACGGGCAGACCTCATTTCGTGATCAGTGAGTACACGTACATGTCACGGTGCACCCCGCCGACTGGCCGCCATGAACGCAGGAGGCCCTCGCGTTGAAAACCAGCGCGCTCTGCGGCACGCCACGAGCCCTCGTTCCAGGGCTCCACGTAAAGCTCGAGCCGGTGCAATTGCCTGAGAGTCCGAGCCCAGTCGACAACCGCGGCGATCGCGTCGGCGGCGTATCCGCGGTTTCGAGCTGAGGGTCGAATCCAGTAGCCGACGCTCGCGCGTCCGTGATTCTCATGCTCCAGCCAGAGCCCGATTTGTCCCACGGCAAGGTCGTTCTCGTCAGCGATCGCGAATGAATACCCTGTCCGAGTGTGCAACCGTTCGTGCTGCCGCTCGATGAAGGCGAGGGCGGCTTCCTCACTGTTGTCAGTCGGGACGCTGGTGATGGTCGGGATCAGGTCGTCCTGTGATGTTTCTTGAATCATCGGGACATCGTCCGAGCGAAACGAGCGCAGGGTGACGGTTCGCCCTGCCAGCAGAGGAAGGACGAGCTGGTTTGGGTGTCCCGGATCGGCAGTCATCTGCCAACTGTGCCATGGCGAATGGGCCCGGAGCCCAAAGGGGAACGCTCACCGGCACAGCAAGCTCGGGCGATCAGCCGGTTGCGTCGGCTTCGCCCTTCGGCAGCAATGGCCAAGCGGACCACTGTCCTGCCGCCGGTAGCCCGGTTCGCGCGAACCTGACCCGGTCCTCGGGCAGGTCCGCGGTGCGGCTGCGCCCGGATCGCATCCCGACCCCTGGCTCCTCGAGCCGACATTCAATCCAGTCGCCCCGCCCGGGACCGAATCGCTCAGNTCAGAATAACCGCCTGACACGACAGTGCGCACGGTCCATTCGAGCTCCTCCGCCAGACTCAGGACATCGTCGTCACAGGCATCACAGCCGCACGCGGGGAAGTGGAAGTCGTGGAGCAAACCCGCGTGAAGGTAGACGCCTGGGAACCGCGTGAGGACAAATGTCAGCGGGGCCGCTGTCGGGTCGCGAGGCACGACCCGCAATGCGCGAACAACGTCATTTGGCAGGAGGAGAAGATCGTCAGCCACGTTCGGGGTTTGGTCCATGGCGACGTCGAAGGTGGTCTGCAGCCATTCGATGAGAGCGTCGGCGACTTTGTGCGTCGGCGCGAATCGCTGCGGATTACTAACGCGGGAATACGAGTCTCCTGGTGGAGACGCTCCTCCCCATCGATTTCCATAATCAATCGGGTGGCCCTGCTCATTCCGGTAGATCTCCACCGGGAACGTGGGGCGTCGATACTCTGTCATGTTCACAAACTATCTGTCAGCGTTCTGTTCACCGAGTAATCCGTCGGCCCGCAAATCGGGCGTCTCTTGACGCACCGTTGTCGTGAACCGGGGACTGCCTTGGTGCTCGCGCCCAAGGCTCGCAGGGGAACCCTCTGCGGGACGCTCGTTACGGGAGCGAGTAGCGACACTGAGCATCGATTGCCTGCATGGAAGCGTTTCAATTGTCGGCGTGGTTTGCGGTACTTTCCGGCGGGAGGGTGCCTATTGTCGTGCCTCGGTTGGTCGATTGCTCAAGTCGCTGAGGTGGCTGAGGTCGAGTGGCTGGGTTGGCGGGAGGGTGATGTCGCTTGGACGTATTTGAGCGGGTAGCCGCTGAGCAAGAGTCCAGGGGACCGTGTCCGATAGGTCTCCAGTCATGGTCAGTTGTCGCCGATGGGGAATTGGCCCAGGATCGTGGTGCCATCTGAGTCGTAGACGTTGATGGAGCCGTCGACCGCGGTGGAAAGTTCCGATTCGAGGATGTAGCCCAGTTTTCCGTTGGTGGCTTGCGCGGCGCTGAGATCGGGGAGTCCGTTGTCATTTGGAACGCCGTAGGTCTGCCCGTTGTCGTTGACGCCCCACGCGGTGGTCGATGCGTTGGCGTACTGCGCCACTACGCTCCACCGCGTGCCGGGGTCTGCGGTGATGGTGATCGAGGTGGTGCCGGCGTCTGGCAGCTTGCCGTCGGTGATGCGGGTAGTGGCTTTCTTGATGGGGTTGCTACAGTCCCACGATGCGGTGTCGCCTCCGGATCCGCCATTGAGGGGGATCTCCATGGTTCCTCCCGTTGTGCAGGTTATTTCGAGGATCACGGCACCGGCTCCGGTGGGTACGTCGCCGAGGTCGACGCTCGCTGTTCCTGTGTAGGTTCCACTGACGACGCTGCCGAGCGGTGTCGTGGTTGTTTCACCGGGGAGGCCATAGATGATGAGCGCGCCACCGGTCAGGGCGCCGGCCAGGGCGACAGTTCCGATGGTCGCGGCGAGGCCGCGGGCGCGGCGCTGGTGCCGCTGCAGCTGGCTGTTCGTGGTCCCGAGGGCGGCGAGTTCGTTTTCCACCGCGTCGGCGAAAACCGGATCGAGGGTCGGTGTCGTCATGCGTGTTCTCCTTCGGGGATGGGCAGGATATTGCGACGGTGATCGTCGCTGAGATCTGCTTGCAGTCGTAGCCGAGCGCGGTGCAGACGCATCCGGGCGGCTCCCGGTTTCAGGCCCAGGGCAGCGGCAGCATCGCTGACGCTGAGCTCCTCCAGGACGGTAAGAACGAGCAGGGCGGCATCCGCGGCTGCGACGCGTCCCAGCGCCTCGGTCAGTCGCACTCCCAACAGTTCAGTCTCAACATTGGCTACTGCGATGGACTCCGCGTTGACCGTCTCCTCACGCGGTAGGGAGGAAATCACGCGCCGGTATCGGACGGCGGCGCGCCTGTGGTTGCGGGCGATATTGACGGTAGCTACCAGCAGCCACGGCATCACGGTCCCGTCGACCAGCCTGACCGATCGACGTTTACGCCACAGCTCGAAGAAAGCGGCCGCCGTGACATCTTGGGCGTCGTGGGCGTTGGAGACGAGAGATAATGCGCGCCGATAGACGCGCGCCTGGTGATACCTGAAAAGGGACGCGAACGCTGCACCGTCTCCGGCGCATGCCTGCACCCACGTCGCCGCTTCGTCGTCCAAATCGTTGCTCATATCTAGTTATGTCCGCCCGGCCATAAAGTGTCACACCCCCGTCGGCGGCGTCTCGTTCGACGTCGGCCTTATCGCGACTTTCATGTCCCCCATTTCAGACACTAGGGCCCAGCGGAGAGAAGACGAGCGGATACTCAAAAGCCATGGCGAAAATGGTCGGTCTTGACTGCTGCGAAATGAAAGTCCATCGTTGCGGTCAAAACCTGTACATTGGCCCGGCCGGCACGCCAACAGGATCCAAGGGGACGCTGTCCGTGCACCGGGAATGCTACAAATGGCACCACCGACTTGGAGGAGCACAGCGCCCCTACGGGGAACCCCTGTCCGGGCAATCAGGCACTCGTCGTCGCCGATTTGGACGGCTGCTCGAGGAACGCGTCGATCGCTCCCCGGAAGGCAGCCGGCTGTTCGACCCACGGGTAGTGCCCGCTCCCGTCGATGACCACGCATTCACCTGTGGGAAAGAGGCGTGCCAGCGCGGCCACCGGCGCTAATCCGGTGAGGCAGTCCTCGGCTCCGGCAATCACCAACACGGGTGCCATCACCTGCCCCAGCCGCACCGCGAGGTCGCGCGGTGGGGGAACACTGAAATACGCCTTCGTAGCGGGCAGGCTCCAACGCCCCATGGTCGCATGGGATCGCTCTGTTGCGCCCCAGGTTGAGTATCCGGCCGGCGCCGTTTCCTGTTGCCAGGCGTTGAACCCGTCATCGTCAACCGTCTGGGGCCCCGCCTCCAAAGCTGCGAAAGCGGCTTCGAAAATCGAATCCCCGCGCCGCTTCTCGCTGAGCGTGTGAGCATCGGATGGCTCATCGACGAGATAAGCCGCCGGAGGAGTGATCAGCACCAACCTGGCAACGCGGAGCGCGAACTGCGCCGCGTAGGCAAGGGCCAATCTCGTTCCCGCCGAGTGAGCCACCAGAACGACGCGATCGAGGCCGAGATGAACACGCAGGTGCTCGATGTCGTCGGCCTGAGTCCAGAACGACCCCCGCTCTTCCGTGTTAGGCGCGGCCGTGCGTCCGACACCTCGCAGGTGGGGCACGATCAGGCGGTGCCGATCGCTGAGCCCGGCCAGATCACCAAGGTAGCTGGGGTGGCGGGCCGCTCCTCCGGCAAGGAGAATAACCGGGCATTTGTCGCCGTCGCTGCCCTTGCGGCGCACGTCATCGTAGTGAAGTGCTGACCCGTCGGAGCTTTCGTAGCTTGGCATCACTCGACGGTACACGGCACACGAAAGGGAACACTCAGTGCGTCATTTTGGGTACCCGGTTACACGTTGCTTCGCCAACTCGTGACCGCAGCCCTGTTGGCTTCGTTGAGCTACTGGCCTCAACTCACCCTGACGGTAATGATGAGAAGAGTCTTGAGGCTGCGTGACTCTAACCCTGACTGACGTCCTTCAAGGATTGTCTTTTACGTGATCTGTCCGCGGTCTTGAG
>NZ_SOFB01000002.1:0-10271 GCF_004402815.1 Cryobacterium sp. Hz7 | reverse complement strand
ACGCCGACGTCAACGCGCAGGCCGGCGCCTACGCCACCGGCATCCTGGCCATGATGGTGTCCGGCGCCATCGCCGTCACGATCTCGGCGATCCGACGCCACCAGCGCCGGGCCAGTGTCGCATTCACCATCCTGACCCTGATCCTCCTGTACGCCCTGGGCGCGAACATCCTGGAGAAGCCCGACGGCATAGCCATTTCGGCGTTCTTCATTTTGGGGATCATCGTCGTGTCACTCGTCTCCCGGGTTTCACGCACCACCGAACTGCGGGTGGAAACGGTCGAACTGGACGAAAAAGCGCGGCGCTTCATCACCGACTCGCTCGTCTTCGATGGCGCGTTGAACCTGATTGCGACAAAGCCCAAACCGGGCAAACAAACCGACTACGCCGGAAAAGAGACGGAGCAGCGGGGGATGAATCCCGTGCCGGGTCGTGCCGACGTACTGTTCCTGGAGATCGAGGTGGTGGATCCGTCTAGTTTCAGCGAGACGCTCCATGTTCGCGGTGAAGAAATCAACGGGCTTCGGGTGCTGCGAGCCCAGAGCCCCGCGGCTCCGAACGCCATCGCCGCCATCCTCTTGGCATTGCGCGACGCATCCGGAGTGCGACCTCACGCCTACTTTGAATGGTCAGAGGGCAACCCCCTCGGGCACCTCCTGCGCTACCTCCTCCTCGGCCAAGGAGATACCGCACCCGTCGTGCGCGAAATCCTTCGCCAAAACGAAGCCGATCCCGCATGCCGGCCAGGCATCCATGTGGGTGGCGGCTGAAGCCACCTGTGGAGTGGCGGTTCTGAAGAGCCAGCACTTCCTGGTTCGGCCCGTACCGCATCGTATCGCCCAACCCTTGATGGCCCTGCAGCCCGCGGACGCACTCGTGAAGCTCTCCTCATCGTGTCTGTCGCTCCTCCTGACGTCGCGCCGGTCGGTATGGTCGGGGCATGACCATCGAGCTGCGCACCGTATCCGCTGATGACTGGCTGGCCTGGCGGTCGGTGCGGCTCGCGGCGTTGAACGACGCGCCCGGCGCCTTCGGTTCACGCTTGCAAGAGTGGGCAGACGCACCGGATAACCGCTGGCGTGACCGTCTGTCGATCCCAGGAGCGAATAATCTATTGGCCGTCGACATCGACAGGAACGCCGTTGTTGGCATGGCCACTGGGACCCCATCCAAGGATCGCGCCAGCCGCGCTGAGCTCATCTCAATGTGGGTCGACCCCGCCGTTCGTGGTCGTGGTGTCGCCACTGCACTCATCACAGCAATCGCGCGCTGGGCGGCGAGCACTGGCGCGACGACGCTCGCCCTATCCGTGATGCCGGACAATGTCGCGGCCCGACGAACCTACGAAAGAAACGGCTTTGCCGTCGAACCCGGCGATGTGCTGCCGGGTGGCCAGCGCGAGCTCGTCATGCTCCGAGACCTCAGCCCCGAGCGCACCGCGAGCCATTAACAGTGTTCTGCCGGACGAGACCGCACCAGTCAGGAACGGTCCGCGCGACATCTCCGCTGGCCAGCCGGGTCGTCCCAATGCCGGTCCTTCGTTGTCTCATGGTCGTTCCAGTAAGGAACACGCAATCGGGCAATCTTGAATCCAGCTTTCTGTCGGAGACGTTTGATATCCTCTACGGGTGCATAGGACTCCTCAAGAGCCATCTCCCGACGGTCATAGACCCTGCGTCTCGACCCCTCCCCTCATGTCGACGGTCGAGACATTTTGAACGGCGATCTCGTATTAAACATCGCCCTCGTCCTCATCTTCGTCCTGATCGGCGGGGTTTTCGCAGCCACGGAGATGGCGCTCGTCACGCTCCGTGATAGCCAACTCAACGCGATCGCGGCCCGCGGGCGGCGCGGCGAGAAGGTCGCGGCTCTGGCGCGCAACCCCAATCGGTTTCTCGCAGCCGTACAGATCGGCGTGACCGTAGCCGGGTTTGCGTCCGCCGCTTACGGGGCCGCCTCAATCGCCCCCTCGGTAGCGCCGTTATTTGTCGCTCTGGGCCTCAACGTATCGCTCGCTGCCACGGTTGCCACGATCGCGCTCACCCTCGTGATCGCGTATCTGTCCCTGGTACTCGGTGAGCTCGCCCCCAAACGTCTCGCGATCCAGCGCAACTCAGCATTCGCCTACGCAGTCGCGCCCGCACTCAATGGGTTTGCTGTCGCGATGCGGCCAGTCATCTGGCTGCTGTCGAGGTCGACGAACGTGATCGTGCGTCTACTCGGCGGAGACCCGCACAAAACCAGCGAGGAGATGACCGAAGAGGAACTGCGAGACATCGTTTCGAGCCATGAGGGGCTACCCGAAGACGAACGGCGGATCCTCGACGACGTGTTCTCTTTGCGGCACCGCCAGCTCAGCGAGATTATGCGGCCCCGTCCCGAAGTCGCAGCCCTGGACGGCACGGTATCCGTTCGCGAGGTCTTTACCGAGGTGCATGACCTGCCGTACTCGCGATACCCGGTAATCGATCGCACCATCGACGACATCATCGGCTTTGTCCACGTGCGGGACCTCTACGAGATGATCGCAAAGAATCCCGACAAGCAGGTTCGCGAAATCATGCGGCCTATCTTGTACTTCCCAGCGACCGCGCGGGTGCTCCCGACCCTCACGATAATGAGAGCAGAAAAACATCAGATCGCCGTCATCGTCGATGAGTACGGCGGGACCGACGGCATCGTCACCCTCGAAGACCTCGTGGAGGAAGTTGTCGGCGAAATCTTCGACGAATACGACACCGACGCGCTCCCTCATGACCTCGAGTCAGGGAGAGGGTCACTTGACGGCCGACTCAACTTCCAGGACTTTGAAGAGGCGACTGGCGTGCGGTTGCCCGTAAGCGCATCCGATACCATCGCCGGTTTCGTGATCGAACGGCTCGGACGTCTCGCGCGGATTGGTGACGTCGTCCAACTCAACGACATCAGTCTTCAAGTCACGGCGATGGATCGCCGGCGCATTTCGGAACTGCTAGTCGTCCCGCGCGGAGAGACGCCATCACCGCCATCTCAGGAAACCGATGCGCACCCTACGCAGAGCTGACCGACGGGCGAGGTTAGCCATCAGAGTGGTTGCCTGGAAGACGAGCTGTCGGTGGCGCTCCTCGCGGGGCGGCTGGTAAGTGGATCCGCGGTCATGTCCTTCGCAGAGGTGCGACGCCGTTTGTTCGATCGGAGCGGTGTAGGTCTCGGGCGAATCGAGCCAGAATGTCTGGCTTCTCGATAATCAGACCGTGTGTCGATCGCGGGACCACAGCCAGCTCTGCGTTTGGAAGCGCACCGTACATCTCGAGCAAGTGACTGAACTGCACCTCGTCGTCATCGCCGACGATGATGAGAACTGGGGCCTTCACGTTGCTAAGCCGAGCCAGGCTGAGATCCGGCTCGAGCTGGTGGAGCTCGACCGCTTTGCGAACGACGACTGCCCAGTGATCAGCACCGTCCGGTGACAGTTCGGCGTAGGAGTCCCCCATGAACTTCGGCGGGTCCTCCTCACTGAGAACGCCGTCCAACCACCCGTCATGGTGGAAAGCCGCTCCGCCAAATACCAGCGTTGAGACCAGGTCCGGACGGCGAAGCGCCAGGTAAAGTCCGACTATTGCTCCATCGCTCCACCCGAGAACATGAGCATTGTCAACATCGCGGTCGTCGAGAACCTCAGCCATAGCATCGGCCATCTGCGCGAAGGACCACGGCCCGACCATGTCGGCCGAGCGTCCGTGCCCAGGGCGGTCAACGAGCAGCTGACGGTAACCAGAAAACTCCGCGCACACCATCTCTATGGCGCGCGAGTCGGTTCCACCTGGATGCAATACCAACAGAGGGGGCCCCTCACCTGAATCCGACACCCACATATTTTCGACAGTCACACTGCGACCCTAACGACTAGCGCTTCCCATTCGCGTGTCGCAAAACCTATACGCCTCGTAACCACCCATGGGTTTCGACACACGCAGGTTACGAGACAAGAGTGAAGTGCCCACTGCGTAATGTTCCCCGCAAGAGGAACGCCCTAAACGCTGCTGGTGGTCTACCCGTCCGTGTCAAGAGCCCGGTCAATGGCGGCCAAGATTGCATCGAGCTCTTCGAAGTCTTCGGCACCATAGACGTTCAGGTCGCTCCGGTCACGTTCTTCATTCATAGGTCGAATCTACTGGCCGCCCGCGGATGTACATCCGTACTCGACTTACCAAAGGCTGTGTCTAGCGGAGCTCGTTGAGCATAGCGACTCGTCACGATCACCCAGCGGACTTATGATCCGTTGGTCGCAGGGCTCAAGATCTGTCCGGCCAACCAACCCTCTCCGGAGCGTTCTATCGGCATTCGGCGTTTGTTAGGACATCCACCGGGTCTCGCCGTCTTTCGCGGTGGAGGTCGGGCGTAGTGCTTGATTTCGAGCGACGCCTATTGAGGCCTGGTGCTCCGGATGGATATGTGCGGTGAAGCGGTTAACCTCGTGTGCTCGCAACCATCCGATCATCATCTGGGTAGCTTCGGAGGCTATGCCTTGGCCTTGGCGCCTCGGCGAAATGACCCAGGCGATCTCAGCAACGAGCATTGAACCGTCGCACTCGACGGTTGCCTGCACGAAACCGGCCGGCTCGCCGGTGTCTCGGTAGGTGACTATCCAGTTCAGCCACCATTGAGAACCGTCATCAGCCTGCCCAACGCTCTGTGCGGCATATCTGCTGTGGAGCAGGTCTAATGACGGGGCTTCACCGCCGGTGTACTCGTATAGCGACGGGTCGGCCAGAACGTCGACCATCGAAGCTGCATGGTCCACCGCGAGTGGTTCGAGCAGGAGCCGCTCAGAGCAGACGAGTTCAGGTTGGGGCCAATCCATCTCCTGAGAATGGCACAGGCGCGGTCGGACGGATCACATGGCCATTGGTGGAGCGGATCTCGCCCCAACGGGGACGCGCTAAGCGCGAGAGATCGGGGGCCTGTGCCTCACCCAAGAGTTCATGCCCTCGTGCCTGTCCGCGCCCTGCCCTCGGAATCCGTCGGTGCAACTCGACGGTCGGCCTGGAAGAATTGAGAGATGACCGTAACCCTTCAACGAATCCTCGCCAGCGACTTCCCGACGTGGATTGAGCAAAGCAGCGCGGAGTACGTCGGTGATTTACTTGCCCAGGGTCGATCACACGAGGAAGCGCGGCGCATCGCGGTCGAGAGCATGGCGCGTTCGTTCCCGGAGGGCATTCAGAGCCCCGGCAATGAGGTCTTTCACGTCACGAACGAGGTTGGTACGGCAGTGGGATATCTGTGGATCGGGCAGGATGTCACCACCGATCCGGGGGCGTGGTGGGTCTGGGACGTTTTCATCAACGCTGACCAGCGTGGCCGGGGTCATGGGAGAACAACGATGCTGCTCGGCGAGGAATATGCACGCTCCCACGGTGCGCGCTCTCTCGGCCTCAGCGTCTTCGAATTCAACACCGGCGCCAGGCGACTTTACGATTCCCTCGGCTACGAGACAACCTCGGTGAAGATGCTCAAGAAGCTCGACTGAGCCTTCTCTTCGCTATCGCTGGTTGGCGTCACTGCAGGGCAGCGCCGAGGTGGACACCCGTAGGTGGAACGCTTTGCGGGCGATTATTAGTGAACGTCGGCTTATGCTGTGCTGAGTTTCCTCGCGGGTCGGTTCATCGTCACAGAAAAGCTACAGACGGACGTTCGCAGGAAGCAGTTGCTCTTCCGATTACCAAGTCATCCCATAACCGGTGCACCCCCCCCCAGTTGCTTAACTCATGGTTAAGCGAAATGCTCAACTGTATGGAAAGTAATTCGATCGGGCACAAGAATCCGGCTGTGGCGAAAGCGACCCTCGATGCGATAAGTGCCGATCGGCAAAAGCTGGCTTGCCGAACCCAAGCACCTGCCTGGTACTACCCGGTGCTCGGGATCGTCACTGCTGCGATCGTCAGCTCCCCGGCGATCAATAACCCAGGCTGGATGGCCAGTGTTATCGCTGGCGCCTGCGCCGTGATCGTGTTCCTGGAATACGCGTACAGGAAAAGCACCGGATTTTCCACGAACCGTATTCCTGGCCCGCGCAGCTTGCTCGTCCTGATCGGTATCGGGGTTCTGGTGCTGGTCATGCTCTTTGTCTCCGCTCTTTTCACTGTCGTTGGACAGCAGGCGTGGATCGTGGCCACGGCCGCTATCGGGTTCCTGACGATGTTCCCTGGCGGCCTGTTCTACGACCGGATCTATGGCGCGGAGCTCCGACGTGGGCTCTGACGCGCACTTCGACGAGTCCATCCATGCCCCGACTCGGCTGCGGCTGTGTGCCCTGCTTTGTCCGGTCGATTCTGCTGAATTCTCCGCCCTGACGTCGACTCTCGGAGTCAGCGAGGCGAACCTCTCCAAAACCATCCGGAATCTCGTGGAACTCGGCTACATCACCACCTCTAAACACTCATCACCTGACCGGAGCGACTTCCGCCGGCGGACGAATGTGTCTCTCACCAGTCGTGGGCGACAGGCTTTTGATCAGCACCTCGCGGCACTCCAAGAGATCGCCAACTCGGCGCTCTCTGCCCAGACCCCCATCGCGCCGACGGGCGGGTAACGGATTCAGTCGAGGAGCCTTGGCCGCGTCCAGCCCAAGTTACTTGCAGTTGCGGAAAATGACTTGATAGACTTACCGTTATGGAAAACAACTTGACGCCGAGCGGGCCGGATGACGCCCGAGTCGTATCCGGGCTCCTTGAGGAACTCCAAGCTGACCGGGCCCGTCTTGTTGAGAAGGTCCGGGCCCCGAAATGGCTTGCACCTGGATTTGGACTTATCGCAGCCAGCTACGTGATGACACCCGCCTTCCCCGGCCAGGACGCCGGGGGCTTTGTGCTGAACACGGCTCTTGTTGCCGGAATTCTGTTGGTGGCCCTGTCATACCGGGTCACTGGCATCAAATTCACGCGGTTTGGGGTGCAGGCGTGGGCGGCATTCGTCGCCGCAGTGGTGGGCATGCTCGCCCTCTTCAGCGTCTCCCTGGGGCTCGCCGCCACAGGCTTGATCTGGTGGATTGCGGTTCCGGCAGTCGTGGCCTTTGTATGGGTCTTCTGGCTCGCGAGACTAATCTTCTCGACGATGCGAGAGCGTCTTCGCCATGTCCGCTGATGGTATTTTCAACGAGATCATTCATGCACCTCTGCGATTGCGGATATGCGGACTCCTCCGCTCGGTCGATGAGCTGGACTTTGCCGTACTCCGCGATACGCTCGGCGTCAGCGACGCCACGCTCTCGAAGCAATCGAAGGCCCTCATTGACGCTGGCTTCGTCGGCGTCACCAAGAAAGCGTCAGCATCGCGCGACGATTCCCGCCGAATCACCTGGCTTCGCCTCACCGCAACGGGTAGAAACGCGTTCGACGACCACATTCGAGCGCTGAGGAAGATTTCAGTGGGCTTCGAGCACCTCGACAACGCGAATTCTTGACCGCGAGGCGCCTGCTAACAGCTTCAGACCCCTGAATCTTTGCGGGACGTCCATGGACGCAGATTCGGCGCCAATCCGCCGAGGTTCCGAAGCCTAGGGGAGTAGCGTTGGGGAACCCCTTGCGGATCGCGGGAAGGATTGCGTCGTCTGCAGGGGCGAGACC
Organism: Cryobacterium sp. Hz7; assembly: GCF_004402815.1. Lineage (NCBI taxonomy): Bacteria > Bacillati > Actinomycetota > Actinomycetes > Micrococcales > Microbacteriaceae > Cryobacterium > Cryobacterium sp. Hz7. Next base: position 2,664 of record NZ_SOFB01000002.1, on the reverse strand, counting down.
TGCGAGACTCACCGCATGACAACTCAGACGAGTACTCAAAAACGACGCGCTGTGTCTCCGGTGCTCATCGGATTCGTGGGGATGATCATCGTTCCGTTCTGTATCATTCTCGCGACCAACTCCTGGGGTGCTCCAGACGCAGCAGACTTCGTCCGGATGGCGTTCGGTACCGTAATCGCATCCACCTTGGCGACCGTGGCAGCTTGGTGGCTGGCGCTCAACCGGATGAGAGCGGGTCGGAGTGACCGTTACTGGTTCTGGGGAGTGGCTGGTATCTTCACCTTCTCCGCAGTCGGCAGCATCACCGGCGCAGCCGAGACCCTGCTGACGCGCTTGACTAATCTCTAGGTCGCCGATCCGCGGCCGGGCAATAAGCCTCCATCGGGAACAGAATGCGGGCCGCTACTCTGGGGCGATGAGTACAGACGACACGGTCTTGGTTCGCTCGGTCCAGGCATCAGACTTCTCCGAGTGGGCTGGGCTGTATCGGGAATATCGAGAATTTTACGCACTCTCCCCCGATGAAAGAATTGTTGAACGTGTGTGGTCTTGGATCAACGACGGCGCGCATGAAGTCAATGCCTTCGTTGCCAGTACCGGGGATCGCCTCGTGGGACTCGCGCACTATCGACGATTTGCCCGGCCCTCCACTGGCAGCGTGGGAATCTTCCTCGACGATCTGTACACGTCCCCGAACACTCGCGGTTCCGGCGTCGGACGGGCGCTACTCAGCGAACTCTCCTCATTGGCCGACGGTGAAGGCAGCTCAGTCGTCCGCTGGATCACGGCGGAGGACAACACTCGTGCCCGGCGCCTTTATGACTCGACCGCCACTTCGACAAAATGGGTGACATACGATCTGAAGCCGGGATCGCTCTGAACGCCTGATAGCCGAAGGTCCAGGACGCCAGCCCGCTGCCGAAGTTCCTCGGTCTGGGTCAGTAGCCGAATCCGCTGAGGCGGCGCTGGTCGTTTACGGTCGATACTCTTTGGGCGGCGGCGATGTTGGCAGGTCGCCTGGCGCAGCTCGGCCTCCGAAAGTCATGGTGGCGATCGAGGACAGCCCGGCACCGATGCCCTTGGCGAGGAACGACAGGATTGCCCCAAGTACTTGCCATAGCCCAGCATGGCCACGTGACTGAGTCATGCGGTACCTCGATCTCTAGGTCGTGTGCGTCTCGGCGTCGAAAGCCTGCACGATCGCGCAGCTACTCCTCGGCGCGTGCTTACTACTCTACGAGGGTGACCAACGCGTGACCAGTAGGCACAAGTACAAGATCGTCTGTACGTCTCCCCGGTGCCACCAGCAGCTAAAGGAGCGTGACATTCTGCCGTCGCGCGTGGGCTCATCGGCTGTCCCGTAAGACGGACCCTGAGTGACACGTAGGTGGTGAGTTCGGATGTTTGGTGGCGAGACTGTCGATCTGACGCGTGGGCAGTTGGGCCTTCGTCGTCTGCGAGGTGCTGCGGTTGCCGGTCGCCGGGGAGGATCAGACCGTTCCACTGACCCGGGCAATTACTCGGCGCACGACCTTGCCTGAGGACGCGCTGACCACTTCCTCGTCCATCAGCACTTCCACCCCAGCGAGGGCCGTCATGACGGCCGAACCATCAAACGCTGCGTATAGTCTGCCGGCGTCGTCTCGCCGATTGGATCCCTGGGTGACACGCCAACTCAGAAAGAGCGTTCCCGTGGGAAGAAGGAGGCTGAGCATTCGGGCGACGGAGGGCCCGACTTCAGCATCGGGCAGATGCATGATGACCGTCTCGCACAGCACGTTTGTGAACGATGCGTTCATGACTCCGTCGAGTCCCGGCAACAGTCGGCATTCGAAATTCACCTCGGGGTGGCGCCTGCGCGCCTGGGCCAAGATTCCCTGCGACGCATCGAATCCCGTGGTCGGGAAGCCGTGCATCGAGAGCCATGCGCTGTCGCGACCGCTGCCGCACCCCACGTCTGCGGTCGGGCCTGGCGTGAAGTGCTCCGATAGCAGCGCATATAAATCTGTCGGGGCGTCCTGCTCCTGCTCCCACTCATCGGCGTAAGTGGCGGCATCGGCGTCGTACGCCGCAATCGTCTGAGAATCCATGCCGCCAGTCTGCGCCATGTCTGGATCGATCAATGTCAGGAGTGGACCTACCGTGGTTGCGGCCGGGACGCCTGCAACGAAGACAACTTCGCGGCAAGCTAAAGGTTCCGAGGCGATATGAATACAGCGACCTCAGCAGCGGCCCTTGCCTCGTCACGCTAAACGATCGGCTACCGGTCAACGCGAGCTGTTCCGGTGAGGGTTCCCCATACGGGACGACGGCATGGGTCGACGTCGGTGTGGATGAGTTGTGCAAACAAGTATGACTCATAGCGATCTGTGGCGGCGTTCTGTGATCGCTATTTGGCGCCTTTAGCTATACGCCCGCGTCGCTCCGGAGCAGGTGTCAGTGTCTTATATCCCAGGCGTTTCGATACACCTAGGTTACGAAGCATCCGGGGTCTCGAAATTTATGCGGTAGAGGTCAGCGAAGGGCGAATTCAACAATGGTCATTGCGCAATGTGCATTGCGCAATGACTGTTGTTCTTATAGGGTCAGCGGTATGTCCCCCCGCGACGCTTCACGCACCACGCTCAGCTCGGCTGCATCCATGCGGGTCCTCGCGCATCCGAC